>CAZUGW010000103.1:0-5171 GCA_964620055.1 uncultured bacterium | reverse complement strand
TACCACCCCGGCCGTGACGCGTCGGGCGTCCACGGCTCGGGCGGTTCGTCGGCGTTCAACACGAGAGGGAACGAGCCGTCCTCCCTTCGGAATCGCAGGAGGAACGCGAACACGCGGTCGGCGTCGGCGCGGAGTGTATCGTCTCCCGTCATCTGCGCCGCGGCCTCCAGGAGGTAGAGCAGCGCGCCGTAACCGAAGATCTGGCCTTTGCCCCGGCCGACGTGGAGGGCGTCGCCCTCCGCGGAAATGTGGGGTTGTATTGCCTTGGCCGCGCGGAGCGCCGCCGCACGCGCCCAGGGCACCCCGAGGTTCTGCCACAGGTCCACCAGCAGCGCGCCACAGAACGCGTGGTAAGTGTGGGACAACGCGCCGGGGCGGTCATGGATCAGGTCGCCGCGGCCGTAGCGCAGCAGCGCGGCGTGGGCCTCGAGGGTGGCGCGACGGGGTGAGTGCCACGGTCCCGG
This sequence comes from uncultured bacterium, assembly GCA_964620055.1. Taxonomy (GTDB): domain Bacteria; phylum Armatimonadota; class Hebobacteria; order Hebobacterales; family Hebobacteraceae; genus CAZUGW01. Next base: position 4,707 of record CAZUGW010000103.1, on the reverse strand, counting down.
TAATGAACGACACATCGCGCGCAGCAGCATCCAGTTCGCGGAATGGCGACGGCCGAAGCGAAGGCGGCCGAGGAGGTCCGCCACGGCCGACCGGTCGGGGTAGTGAAGCAGCGCGTACGCGTTGAACTCACCGTGATCCGGGGGCAGGTGCTCGCGGAGGTGCCGCCACGCCGCGGCCGTGTTGGACGCGTACTCCTCGCCGAACTGCGACCAGAGCAGTGCGGCGAAAGCGCGACCGTAGTGGTCCGGCCCCGGAAACGCCCCGTCCGGCTGTTGCCGAGAGGCGAGGTAACCCGCGATCCCCCGCGCGACCTCCCGATACTCCTCAGGCGATGGCATGGTGCTCTCACGTTCCGCGTTTCCCAGCCGTTCCCTCCCCGTGTCCCTTTGTGTCTTCGTGCCTTTGTGGTAAATTGCCCCCACCACAGGAGGCGATCATGTCCGCAGAGCGCTGGTACGAGTTGGCCGATCAGGTACTCACCCGCATACGCGAGACGCAGACCGATTCCATCCGTCAGGCCGCGGCGCTCATCGCCGACTCCGCCGCGGCGGGTGGGGCGCTGCACATTTACGACACCGGGCACTGCTCCCGCGAGCCGATCCACCGGGCCGGCGGACTGTTGATGCTCAAGGATTTCCAGCTCAGCCTCAACCTGGTCAGCGCCCCTGGCCCGAGGCGCGCCGCGGCGGTGGCGGAGCGGCAGAAGCAGGGACGCGGCGCGGCCGACGAGGACCTGGCCCGCCTCGCGATATCGCGCAGCGCCCTCGCCCCTGGCGACGTGCTGATCGTCAACAGCGTCTCCGGCAAGGCCGCGCTGCCCGTCCAGGTCGCGCTGAGCGCGAAACGCTTCGGCGTCAGCGTGGTCGCGATCACCAATGCGGCCTACAGCTCGGCCATGCAAAGCCTGCATTCCTCCGGCAAGCGGCTCTTCGAGGTGGCGGACGTGACCATTGATAACTGCGGAATAGTCGGGGATGCGGCCCTGAATATGGAAGGAGTAGATGCAAGGGCGGTTCCGACCTCGGGCTTGACGTTCTGCTATATCATCTGGGCCTTGACCGCGGAAGCGATCTCTCAGATGGTGGCGCGGGGACTCAAGCCCCACGTCTACCGCTCTGTCAACCTCCCCGACGGCGAGGAGTTCAACGCCCGCGCTGAGGCGGAGTACCGGGAGACCGGGGTGTAACCCATGGACCAGTGGTCCGATCGCTACCTCGAGGCGGCGATTGCCAAACTGGGCGAGGTCAGGTCGGAGGAGACTCAAGCTATCGCCGCCGCGGCGGAGGCGATGGCGGAGACCTTCGCGCGCGGCGGTCTGTGCTATGCCTTCGGCTGCGGCCATAGCGCGATGCTGGCGATGGACATCTTCTACCGCGCCGGCGGCCTGATCCTGATCCAGCCCATCTTCGACGACCGCGTCCTGCTCGACCTCCGACCCGTCACCGATACGACCAAATGGGAGCAGCGCGAGGATTGGGTGCGTGACGTGTTCGCGCAGTCCGGCGCGCGGGCCGGCGATGTGCTGCTCTGCCTTTCCACCAGCGGGCGCAACGGCGCTCCCCTAGAGATGGCCCTCGCCGCAAAGGAGGCGGGCCTGACCGTGATCGCCCTCACCTCCCGCGCCTATGCCAACGCCTCGGAGTCGCGACATTCCAGCGGCAAGCGCCTGCACGAAGTGGCCGACCTCGTGCTCGACAACCACGTTGACCCCGGCGACGCCGCGCTCTCTCTGCCCGATCTGGAGCAACGCCTCGGCCCGCTCTCCACCGTGATCGGGTCGGCTCTGCTGCAAGCTGTGATCGTGCAAACCACGGCGAACTTGCTCGCCCGCGGCCTCACGCCGCCGGTGTTCGTGAGCTCGAACCTCCCCGGCGGGGAGGAGCACAATCAGGCGGTGCTGGAGCGATACCGCGACCGTCTCCGGTATCTTCAGCCGAAGGAGTGAGGGCGCGTGGCCACTGATCTTCTCTTGATGACGAGGCCGCACATCTCCGGGGCCGGCGGGCCGCGCGCGCGCGTGCGCCGGGCCTTCGCCGCGTTCCATCGGCAGTTGTCCGCGTGTCGGCTCGACCCCGAGCTACGATTCACCGTGTCCGACCTGGAGAGCCTCCGGGCGTTCCTGAGCGCGCACTGCGAGGAGCGGCCGTTCGTGCGCGAGTTGCTCGCGGCGGGCCGGGTGGAGGTCACGCTGGGCCAGGCTGACGAGGCCGAGGACCCCGTGCTTGCAGAATGGCAGCGGCGCAGCTTGATCTACGCGCGCGCTTACTACGAGGGATTGCTAGGGGGATCGCTGGAGGCGGCAGGTCGGCCGGAGCCGCCCACCTGTGGGGTGGTGCGCTTGGCTACCGCGGCGATCTTGCGGGCGGAGAAAGCGGCGACCCTGGCGACGCTGGCCGGCGCGCGTTATCCCGAGCTCGCCCTGGACCGGGCCTGGCGTCAGGTCCTGGCGGCGCGCGACGACGAGGCGGCCGAAGCGCCCTCACTCGACCTCCTCGCGGCGTGTCGCGAGGTGATGGAACTGGCCGAGGAGGTGTCGGACCGGGCGCTCTCCTATCTCGCGCAACTCGTCAACACCGCGGCCGCAAAGGGAGCTACTCACTGCGCCGGGAGTCTCGTGGTGTTCAGCCTCAGCGGCAACCGCGAGGTGACAATGTGCCGCGCGCGGGTGCAGCTCTCCGGCGCGCTCGCCGCGGGCTTCGAGTTGCTCGACGTGCACGGTCGTGAAGTGCGCCTCCAACTCGTTTCCGCGAGCCGGATGGGAGAGGCGAACTGGGTGGAGATCAGCTTCCGCGCCGCCGATCTTCCGTGCGTGGGTTATGCCACCTACGGCCTCCGACCCACCGACCGCTTCCCGGAGCCGGCCTCGCTGAACGAGACGCCCCCGGCCGCCGGCTCGGCCGTCGCGCTCCAGACCCCCGTGCAGGCCGGACCGCTGCCGGCGGAGTTGGACCTCGTCTCGGTGGATGCGCCGAACGTCACGATAGTGGCGATGCGACCGACCGCGGAGGAAGGCGTGCTGGTGCGCGCCCACGAGTGCGAGGGGCGGGCAGTCAACGCGGTCGCCGCGTTCGGCGGAGGCCTGGAGCAGGTCTGGCGGGCCGACGCGCAGGAGCGCAAGGTCGCCGATTTCCCCGCTCCGCTCTTCGGGTGGCGGCGCGCCCCGCGCGTACCGCTGACTCTCGGCCCGTGCGAGAGCACGAATCTGGTGGTCGCGCTCAAGCGCCTCGCCGAGGTCGCGGAATCGGCAGACCTCGGCCCGACCGATGAGCCATGTCGGACGATCTACTGCCGCTACTGGGACCACAACCTGGGAACCTCCCCCGTCGGTAACATGCCGCTCGGCCTATGGACTAACGGCACTCTACCTCTTGGACAGAACCTCCGCTTCCCGGTGAGTCTCAGCAATGACTCGCTGGACCGGGAGTTCGTCGGCACGGTGCAGGTGCTGGCCCCGGAGGGCTGGACGCTGCGGCCGCGGCAGATTCCCTACCGCCTCCCGCCCGGCTCGCAGGCGCTCTATGAGATCGCGGTTGACCTCCCGGAGGACGCGCCGCCGTGCTTCGTACGCCTCGAGGCGCAGGCCGACGGCGTCACCCTTCAGGACGTCCTGCCGGTCGGCGACATTCTCCCACTGGAGGTCACCCTCACCCGCGACGACGGCGGCTTCACCGTCACCCTCGCCAACCCCAACCCGGATTATGTCGAGGGGCAGGTGGCGCTGATCACCCCGCTCGAAACGTGGGGAAAGGCGGCCGGGGCCTTCTCCCGCGCCTCCATCACGCCGCGCTCCCAGGCCTTCACGCTCGCGGCGAACGGAAGCGCCGAGTTGCGCTTCACCTCAGAAGGTGACCTGTCGCGGACCTGGGCGGTGACGCGGGTGGCGTGGTATGGGAGGGTGCAGTATGCGAGGGAATGAAGGCTACCGCTTCTCCAGCGCCGCCATCCGCTTCACCAGTTCCCTCACCGTCCTCACCAACTCCGGCAGCCGCCGCGTGGCGGCGTCTATGCGGAACTGTTCGGCCTTCGGCCGGGCGGGAGTGCCATAGACCACCGTGCCGTCGGGAACGTCCTGCATCACCGCGGCCCTCGCCCCGGCGATGGCGCGATCTCCCAGGGTGACGTGGTCGGAGACGCCGGACTGCCCCGCCATCATCACCCCGTCGCCTAGGGTCACGCTGCCGGAGATTCCCACCTGCCCTGCGAGCACGCAGTTGCGCCCGATCTTCACGTTGTGCGCGACGTGGACGAGGTTGTCAATCTTCGTGCCCTGTCCGATCACCGTCGCACCGAACGTGGCCCGGTCAATCGTGACGTTGGCGCCGATGTCCACGTCGTCCGCAACGATCACCGTGCCGACGTGCGGCACGCGGACGTGCCCCGCTCCGTCATAGGCATATCCGAACCCGCGGCCGCCGATCGCCGCGCCGGCCTTGACCACCACCCGCGCGCCGAGTTGCACGCCGTCGTGGAGGGTGACGTGCGGGAAGATCACCGTGTCATCGCCGATGCGCACGTCCCGGCCGACGACGACAAGCGGATGGAGTTGCACGTTTCGCCCGATCCTCGCTCCCTCCCCGATCACGCAGAGGGCGGAGATCGCCGCCCCCTCCCCCACCTCCACGTTCGGGCCGAGGATCGCGGTGGGATGCACTCCCGCGGGCAGGCGCGGCTCCGGTGCGAGGAGAGTGAGCGCCCGCGCCAGCGCG
>CAZUGW010000102.1:8975-9872 GCA_964620055.1 uncultured bacterium | reverse complement strand
CGATGGCATGGTCAGCGCCAGCACAAAGTGCTGAAGCAGCTCCCGCGCCGTCTCCTGGACGTCCTGCGCCGTCACTGCGTTGACCTGCTCCCGATACTCCTGCTCGAAGTCCGGCTTGAGGCCCAGCACTTCGTACCACGCGGCCGAATAGGCCTGCGTCTGGGACTGCTGGCGGGCCAGGGCGTAGCTCCCGAGCAGATACCGCTTCGCCCGCGCCAACTCCTCGGGCGACACCGGCTCGCGCCGCAGCCGCTCCAGTTCCTTCAGAATCGCCGCCTTCGCCTCCCCCGCGCTCTCCTTTTCCGTCACCGCGTAGATCGCGAAATGGCTGCCCCCCACCAACGTCGGGTAGAAGGAGGACACCTGGTAGGCCAGTCCCGCCTCCTCCCGCAGCGCCCGCGGCAGCCGCGCCGTGCTACCGCCGCTCAGCAGGCTGTCTATCACCTGCACCGCGTAATAGTGCGTCTCCCCCACCGCCGGGGCCGGGAACCCCAGCACGAGATGCACGCGGCTCGTCGGCAGTTCCCGCGCTACTGCTTCGGACTGCGTCAGCGGACCGGCCGGGTCCGGCCTCGTCTGCCCCGCGGCTCCGCCTGACCAGTCGTCGAAGGCCTTGTGGGCGGCGCGCTTCGCCCGACCCGGCTCCACGCCGCCGGCAATAGAGAGCACCGCGTTCGCCGCGCCGTAGCGCTCCCGGTAGAACCTGACGACGTCCTCCCGCGTCAGCGCCCCCAGCGTCTTCACGCGCCCCTGGGACCAGCGACCGTACGGCCCGCCCTGGTACATCTCCTCGCGAAAGGCCTGATAGGTCTTCTGAAAAGGATCCTCCGCCGCCGCTCGGAGCGCGGTCACCGCCGCCTGCCTGCTGGCCGTCATCTTCTTCCAGGCCCATCGGCT
>CAZUGW010000102.1:7605-8965 GCA_964620055.1 uncultured bacterium | reverse complement strand
CTGCCGCTCCTTCTCCAGTTCCTCCGCCAGGAACGCCGGGTGGCGCACCACCTCCGCCAGGAGCGCCAAGGCCACCTCGAACCCGTCCGACGGTACCTGGACACAGATCTCGACGTAATCCAACCCCACGTTCACGTCCACCACGCCGCCCACCGCGGACAGCTCCTCCCCCATCGCGTCCCCGGACTTGGACGTGGTCCCCCGCAGCAGCATCCGCTGCGTCAGATAGCGCACCCCTTGTTTGTCCTCGGGCTCGTCCGCGACCGAGATCGGCAGCAGCAGTTCTGCCGTCATCACCTCGGTGTTCTCGCTGCTGGTCACGAGCACGCGCATCCCGTTCGCCAAGACCTCCCGCTCCACGGCCTGGGCGAGGCCGGGGAGGGCGAGCAGCCACAGGAGCGCCCACGCCGCCCGCCTCACTTGCCCCTCCTCTTCGGCGTCAGCACGATCCAGGCCGGCTCCCCCGCGTACCATTGCGCCACCTTCTGCACCTGCTCGGGGGTCAACCCGCTCAGTCGTTGCGTGTACTGCGACGCCTCCCGGTAGTTCCCCAGGGCCTCGTAGAAGGCCAGGGTGTTCGCCCGGTCGGAGGGGGTCTCGTTGGCGAAGCTGTACCCGGCCGCGGCGAGGCGCTTCGCTACCATCAGCTCCTTCGGCGACACCGGCTCCGCGGCCAGGCGCGCCAGTTCCCGCTCGATGACCTGCTTCACTTCCTCCACCCGTTCTGGCTCGCAGATCGCCCACGCCCCCACCAGCGCGCGGTCCCGCTGCGTCAGGAAATCCACCCCCGTTGCCTCCGCCAGCCCTGCCTCCAGCACCGTGCGCCTCAGCCGCCCGAAGGTGGAATTGCTCAAGAGTACGGTGAGTATGTCGGTCGCGCACACCTCGGTCGGTTCCGACATTGCCGGGCCGATGAACGCGCCCATCACGTATCCCTTGGGCGAATCTGTCCCGATCACCGCCCCGGCCGTGGCCGCGGGCCGTGCCGGCTCGGCCCACCCCCGCGCGGGGATCGGCTCCGGCGCGAGGTGACCGAAGGCCGCGTTCACCGCGGCCACCGCCGCGTCGAACTCCACGTCGCCCGCGATCACCACCGCCATGTTGTTCGGTACGTACCAGGCCCGGTGGAAAGCCCCCAGCCTCACCGCGTCTATCGTCGCCAGTGACGCGCCCGTCCCCTCCAGCCGCCGCGCGTAGGGATGGTCGCGGTACACTGTTGCGAAGGCCAGATCGTTCAGCATGGTCCGCGGATTATCCCCGCGCATCGCCGACTCGTCCGAGATCATCTGGCGCTCCCGCGCTACCACCCCCTCCTCGAACTCGTCACAGTCACGTTCGGGCCGCGCCAGGTCGTCGAGGA
>CAZUGW010000102.1:0-7594 GCA_964620055.1 uncultured bacterium | reverse complement strand
GGTGGCGTAGTAGTGCGTGAAATCCCGCAGCGTGCCCGCGTTCGTCACCCCGCCCAGGTCCTCGATCTCGGCCCGCGGGTCACCCCCGCCGCCCGCCGCCCATAGGACGTGCTCCAGCAGGTGGGCGATTCCGCCCTGGTCGGCCGGCTCGTCGGCCACGCCGACCTTCACCACCACCTCGACGGCGACTACCGACGCGCCCTTGTCCTCCTCTACGATCACGCGCAGGCCGTTGGGCAGTGTATCGCTGCGCACATAGTGGGGGTCGAACAACGTCGCCTGGGCCGGGCCGCAGAGCAGCAGGGCCAACGCGCCGGCGAGCGGCCATACTGCCAGCCGCTCACCCCACCCCCGTCGTGCTTTCACCCTCGCGCGCTCCACGCCGGCCCCTTGGACGCCATTCCTGTCCCGTGATTTCGGCACGCCGCGCGACAGGTCCTCTGCTCCGCGTGGTTCACGCGGCCTCCCGACGCCTCTCCGTGTGCCGCTCCGTGTACATCGCCACGGCCAGCGCCAGGCTTTCCGTCCCGCGCGGATACTCGGCCAGCCACGGCGCGACCGCTTGCAGCGTTCCCTCCGCCAGCTCCGTGTATCGCGTCTCGCCGGTCGCGCTTCCCAACCGCAGAAGCGCTCGCGCCATCCTCCCGGCGGAAGAGGGCAGCGGGTGGTCGAGCGTGTCCTTCGGTCGGGCGAAGAGCGGCTCGGCCTGCGCGCCGGTGTAGTAGAAGTCGCCGGTCTGGTGGTCGTGGAATTCCTCGTCGGCCGTGTCGAGCAACTCGCGCGCCCACGTCAGCCACGTCCCCTCGCGGGTGGCCTCGTGGAGCTCGAGCAGCCCGTCCGCGAGATAGGCGTAGTCGTCGAGGAAGGCTGGGATGGCGGCCTCGCCCTCCCGCCATCGGTGCAGGAGCCGGCCGTCTTTCCACAAGTGCGAGCGGAGGAAGCTCGCCGCGCGCGCCGCGACCTCGGTGTACTCCGGATCGTCGAGCACTCTCCCCGCCCGCGCCAGGCCCGCGATCATCAGCCCGTTCCACCCGGCCAGCACCTTGTCATCGCGATGCGGCCGCACTCGCAGGTCTCGCGCTCTGCGCAGCTTCTCCCGCGCGGCCGCCATGCGGCGCGCGAGGTCGTTCGCGTCCAGCTTCAGGCCCGCCGCAAGCGACTCCACCCGCGCCTTGAGGTGCAGGATGTTGCGCCCCGTCTCGCCGCCTGTGGCCTCGTCCCGGAAGTTACCGCGCTCCTCCACGTTGTAGAGGCGGCAGAACAGCTCCCCGTCCTCCGGCCCCAGCACGCTGAGAATGCCGTCCATGGTCCACGTGTAGAACTTGCCCTCCACCCCCTCGCTGTCCGCGTCCAGCCCGGAATAGAACCCGCCCTCGCCGTCCGCCATCTCCCGCTGCACCCAGGCGCAAATCCCCTCGGCCACCTCGCGGTAAAGCGGGGCGCGGGTGAGTGCGTAGGCGTCCGCATACACCTGCAAGAGCAGCGCGTTGTCGTAGAGCATCTTCTCGAAATGCGGCGTGAGCCAGTTCACGTCCGTGGCGTAGCGGTGGAACCCCCCGCCGACGTGATCGTGAATCCCGCCCAGGGCCATCGCCTCCAGGGTGCGGGTGAGCAACTCCATGCGCCGCGGGTGATGCTGTCGCGCCAGGTCGTGCAAGAGCAGCGCCAGCGCGTTGTAGGGCGGAAACTTCGGCGCGCCCTTGGTCCCGCCGTGAACGTGGTCGGCGTCCCGCTCGAACGCCCCAAGCGCCTTCTCGACCAGGTCGTAGCTCAACTCGGCGTGCCCGTGCTCGTGTGGCGTATGGTAGGCCTCCGCCACCCCCGCCGCCACCTGCTCCGCGGTCCGTTCCGCCTCCGGCCGTCTGTCCCGATAGGCCTCCGCGACCGCCCCCAGGATCTTGCGAAACCGCCCGGGCGTGAAGTACGTCCCGCCTGCAAACGGCCGCCCGTCCGGGAGCAGGAACACCGACATAGGCCATCCGCCGGAACCGGTGAGCAACTGCACTGCGGCCATGTAGACCATATCCAGGTCCGGCCGCTCCTCGCGATCCACCTTGATGGAGACGAAATGCGCGTTCATCAGCCGGGCCGTCTCCTCGTTCTCGAACGACTCGTGGGCCATCACGTGGCACCAGTGGCACGTCGAATAGCCGATGGAAAGGAAGATCGGCCGATCCTCCCCCCGCGCCTGGGCCAACGCCCCCGCGTCCCAGGGCTGCCAGTGAACGGGATTGCCGGCGTGCTGCAGCAGATACGGGCTCTTCGATTCGCTGAGACGATTGCGATGCTCCATAGCGGGCCTCCGGTGTAGGGGCACAGCATGCTGTGCCCTTCCGCTGCAGTATGCCCAGGAGCGAGGGGCGCGGGAAGGTCCGGGGAGGGACACGCGGAGGGGTATCTACGCGGAGACGGAGAGGGGCCTCTGATCCGTCGGTATTTCCCTTCTCATGAAACCCATTGACACCTCCCCTCTCCCCCGCTATACTTCCATCCTAACTGGGGAATCATCGCCGCGATTCCTACCCCTGGGTTTCGCGCTCTACCTGAGTTTCCTGCGCGGCGCGCCCCCGTATTTCTCGCTGCACGGAGGACTGCATGCGCAGCAAACGTCTCACCCTGGCCCTGGGCCTAGCCTTGGGCACGTCGTTCCTCGTCCCCGCGGCCTTCGCTGATGGTCCGACCGCGGCGGAGCCTGCCCTGAGCGCAAGCGAAGGGACTCCTCCCACACAGGTGGCCAAGCTTCCGGCCGAGCCTGCGAAGCCGGCCGACGCTCCCGCCTCCGGCCGTTCCCCGGCCCCTGGCCCCCGGCCCCTGGCCCCTGACTCCGGCAAGCAACTTGCCCAACTCGCCTACCCGGTCCCGACCACCTCCTCCGCGGCCGAGTTACTCCAGGCCGCCGACGACTACGCTTTCTACGCCGACTGGGACCACTATCGCCAGTACCTCCAGCAGGTCGTCTCTTCCTATCCCGGCACGAAAGAGGCCGGCCGCGCGCTCGCGCTGCTCGCCGACGACGCGGCCGCCAAGGGCGACCAGGCCGCGGCCGACGCGTGCTTTGCGCAACTGGCGGGGGCCGACGCGGAGACGCAGGCCTTCTCCGCGCTGATCGCCACCGTGGGCCCGGCTAAGCGCGCGAAGCAGTACGCTGCCGCCGAGCAGGCCTACCTCGACTATCTCAAGGCCTGGAAAGGCACGGCCTCCGCGGGTTGGGTGGCGCTCCGCCTCGGCGACCTTTGCCGGCACAACCTGGCCGACTACGACCGGGCGATCGCAGTCTTTCAGGGCGTGGTCACGGAGTATCAGACTGGCCCCCTGGCAGAGGAGGCGCTCGTCTCCATCGCGGAATCCCTCAACTGGTCTGAGACCGGCCGGAATGCGGAGGCTCGTACCTACTACGAGCAGACGATTAACATTGCCCAGACCCCCGGCATCCAGGTCCGCGCGGTCTACGGCCTGGGCGACATGCTGATGGTGGAGGGCGAGCTCTCCGCCGCGGCGGAGGTGTTCACGCAGATCATCGCCGCCTACCCCACCCACCCCAGCGCGGCGCTGGCCTATGCCCTGCGCTCCAACGTCGCGGAGCAGCGAGGTGATTGGGAGCAGACGGTGAGCGATGTGAAGGCCTTTCTCACCTACCCGAACTACAGTGTGTTCCAGACGGCCCGCGCCCATTGGATCCTCGCCAAAGACGCGTTCCGGCATGACCGAATCGCGGAGGCGGAGGCCGAGTACACCCTCGTCACCCAACTCGCCGCCACCTCTCACCACACCATCGAACTGCGCGGCGAGGCCCAAGCGGGGTTGGCCTATTGTGCGAAGGAGCGGGGCAACCTGCGCGGGGCGATGCAGCTCTTCCAGAAAGCTGCGGATGTGGAGTACTACCAAGAGAAGAAAGCGGTCTATCTCTTCAACGCAGTCCAACTCGCGAAACAACTGGGGGATGATCCTACCCGCAACACGATCATTGCCCGGATGGTCGCGGAACTGCCGGGCAGCCACCTCACCGCCAAACTCGTGGGCCACGAAATCCTGCCCGCGCCGGCGCTCTAAGGAAAGGTGATAGACATGAGATCCTCACGCGTTATCTGCAATTTCGTCGCCCTGTTCCTGCTCGTCGCGCTGGTTCTGGTGGCAGCGACGCCGGGGCATTGCTGGGTAGGGTACGGGTATGACTGCGGGCCGGGCGGCTGCAGCGGCGGCTCGAGCGGAGGAGCAGCAGGCACAGGCGGCCCATGCAGTTCCTGCAAAGGCGGCGGCAGCCCCTATAACACGATCAACACCTGGAGCGGCGACATGTACATGAGGGACATGCCGGTTTCCTACAAGTCCGTCGGCTCGCCGTTTCCTTTCATCATGATCCACAACGCCGACTCGACCCGTACCGGCCCCATGGGCGACCGCTGGCGACACAGCTACATGATCTCTATTAACAACGACGCTCCCAATGGCGCGCTGGTGTTGGAGGGGAACGGCTGGGAGCATTACTTCTCGGGCAATCCCGGCATAGATCAGAACTACACCCCAGCGCAGCCCTGGGCCCGGGATACGCTTACGAAGACCGCCACCGGGTGGACGCTCACCCGTCCGAATAAGGAGTACCTCACCTTCGACACCTCCGGCAAACTTACCGGCCGCACCGACCCTCAGGGCTTCTCCTGGAGCTTCTCCTACTCTGGTAGCCCGGCCGTGCTTTCCACCGCCACTGACCCTCTGGGCCGCCAGACCACCTTCACCTACACCGGCGGCTACCTCACTCGGGTCACGGTGCCCGGTGGCGCGCACGCCGACTTCACCTACGATACGTCTACTCCCAAGAAGCTCCTCACCGTCACCGATGCCGGGGGCTATGCCTACAGCTACACCTACACCGGCACGCGCATCGCCACCCTCACAGACCCTTCCGGCCGGCGCATTGAGTATACCTATAACGCGGGCGGAAAGATCACCTCCACTTTCATCACCGGGCTCCCTTCTTCGGCCGTCACCTACTCCTATACCGCGCAGGGCAACGGCCAGCTCTACGTGGACATCACCGTGACCAAGGACGGAGCTAACCGCGTCACCCGCCACATCTACGAGAACACCAGTAGTCCGACAAGATACAAGGGGACCCTCCTCTACGTCATCAAAGACGTCGGCGGGATTGCACCCACTCGGGCTTGGACCTACGATTCCTCCTTCCGAATGATCACCGCTCAGGACAGCTATGCGCCCGAAACAGGCGGGAAGAGCCATATTGCCCATTACTATTATACCAACACAGACTTTCCAGGGTTTGTCACTAAGTATGTAGACCCCGAGAACTACGACAGCGCCCTTGGCGACAGCAGCCCCGGCTACGTCTACACCTACAATGGATACGGACAGGTGACCAGCGTAAGGACCCCGGCGTCCGTCGCGGGAGAAGTGCGCGGCGTGGACTATGGCTACACCCTCAATAACGGTTTCAGCCAACTGACTTCCGTGACGATCAAGGATGAAGACGTCAGCGGCAACGCCGCGGATCACACCACCTATTACACCTACTACCCCTCCACTGACCCCACCTACCGTCGCTACCAGCTTAACACCGTCACCGACGCCCGTGGGAACGTCACAACGTACTCCTATGAGAGCACCAACGGCTATCTCGATTACATTGACCCAGCGCTCGGCAATAACATTGACTACACTATCGGCGCGGCCGGTGATACTACGGCCATCACCGATGGCAACGGGAACACCGTCTCGTACCAGTATGACGGCCTGCACCGCATCACTCAGATCACCTACCCCAGCATCGGCGCCGGAACCAAGACCAAGGTTACGGCCTACACCTGTTGCGACGTGGATACCGTGACTGACGAGAACGGCATCGTCACCAAGTACGAGTACGATCAGTACACCCACTGGCTGAAGAAGGTCCACCAGGACTACAACGGCCTAAACTACGTCATCGAATACGCTTACGACGAGATCGGGAATCTGAAGACCCGTAAGGATGCACGCGGGTACACGACGACGTGCATCTTCGACGACTGCGATCGGAAGACTCAGGTGGACTATCCTGACAGCACTCACGAGTACTGGGCCTACCGCGACGACGGGCGGATCTCAACGCGCACCGACGGTGAAGGGCGAACCATCACCTATCGCTATGACGCGGATGATCGGCTCGCCGGGTCGGGCAGCTACACCGCGATCAATTTCCCCAATGACCCCGACGCGAAGATCACGCGGGACAAGGACGGGTTGATCACCATCACGGTGGACGCGAGTGGGACCACGACTTATGCCTACTACCCGAGTCAGTGGCTCAAGACCAAGACCGTGAGCGCTCCCGCCTCCAAGACCATCACCTACCAGTACAACGGAGTCGGTCTGGTGAGCAACATGGCGGTATCAGGAGAAAGCAGCTTCACCTACTCCTACAACGCCAGGAACCAGATCAGCTCTGTCACCAACCCCAACAGCGTCCAGGTGACCTTCAGCTACGACAACGGTGGGCGGCGGACGCGCATCACCGACCCCGGAAGCTACGTCGAGTTCGTTCTGAACGCCAGAAACTGGCCTACGGAGGTGCGGAATCGCACCACCGGCGGGACGACGCGCTATGACGCGACCTACTACTACCAGGACGGCAGTCTGTGGGATCACACCGGCAACCCGGTCAAGCGCGTCGAGAATATAGCCGGGAGCACCTATACCACCACGCTTCGCTACGACGCCGTGTACCGCCAGACCGAGGAAACCAAACGAGACTCCAGCAACAACATCATCTACAGCTTGACCTATGGCTATGACGCGGTGGGCAACCGCACTACCCGCACCCTCGCCGGCACTACCATCCACTACGTCTACGACTACAACAGCAAGCTGAGCAGCATCGGCGTCATCTCTCCCAACTACACGGACCTGGCAATATTCACCTACGACGACAACGGCAGCATGACTGACGTGGGGGGCTCCCTCTACGGGGGCAAGCACATGAACTACAATGACAACAACCGGTTGACTCTGATCAGATACAACAACGACACCATCACCGACACCTATGTCTACACCTACACGGGCGCGCGTTACAGCGCGACTTTCAATGGAGCGGCGGCCCGTTACTACCTGTACAACGGAGATCGCGTCCTCGAGGAGTTGAACGGCTCCGGCACAATGCAGGTGCGCTATACCACTCAGAGCGGCTCTTTCTACGGTCCACTCCTTCACCTCTACTGCGCCAGCGGCGCGCTCAGCCGCTTCCCCATGTACGACAGCGTCGGCACGGTGCGCGGCCTCGTGGACGCGTCCGGCGCAGTTACTGACACCTATGAGTTCGATGGCTACGGCCGCGTGATTTCCGCCAGCGCCCCCACCCCCAATCCTTACCGTTACGGCGGCGCCTGGGGCTACATCACCGATCCCTCCACCATGCTCCAGTTGGGAGCGCGCTTCTACTGGCCTGACCTCGGTCGCTTCCTCACGCGCGGTCCGGCCGGACCTGGCCGGAGCACCTATGACTACGCCGCCACCAACCCGTTCACCCGCGTGAACCCGACCGGTTTGGGTGGAACGAACATCTACCAAGGTCAAGATGGATTCGGCCTAGATCCATACATCGAGT
>CAZUGW010000101.1:9060-9905 GCA_964620055.1 uncultured bacterium | reverse complement strand
TCCCGTGTGGTGATGATCTGGTGCGGCTCCACGGAAATCTTCCTGACGCTCGACTGGCGCAATATCCCCAGCGAGACGCCGCAACAGATCGTGGCCAAGGTGCAGAAGCTGGTGGATGAGCACGCCTGGATCAAGCGCCTCCTCGCGCTGATTCCCGCGATGCTGCGCGACATGGAAACCAGGGGCGAGGTGGACAAGGAGATCGCCCGCGGCGCCATCAGCTTCATCCGCGAATACGCCGACCGCTTCCACCACCTCAAGGAAGAGGACATCCTCTTCGACTACACCGACCGCGAGGCCGAGATGATCAAGGTGATCTTCACGGACCACGAAACCGGCCGCGGTCACGTGCGGGCCGCGTTTCAGGCCATCGAGGACAACGACGTCCCAGCGCTCGCCGAGCACCTCACCGCCTACGCCGCCCTGCTCACCGAGCACATCAAGAAAGAGGACGAGGTCCTCTACCCCTACATTGACCGCGACCTCACCACCGCCCAGGTAGGACAGATGTACCAGCGCTTCTTCGAGGCCGAGCGTCAGGTGCCAGAGGACACGGCCGAGAAGCACCAGGGGTTCATAGAGGAGTTGGAGGAGAAGTACGAGTTGGCGGGGGCGAAGCGGTAGCGGTGAGTGACCCTGACGGGAAAAAGCGGCTATTATGCAATGCGATTGCATAATAGCCGGTGTGGGCGATGGCTAGCGGAGGTCAGACGTCGATCCCTCTCAGATAATCCACCGTCGCCTCCGCCCCGGCCACGCCATTGACCTCCATGACCGCCGGCACGTTAAGCCCGTGACGCGTTAGGGTGCCCAGCAACTCGTTCCAGTCAATCGTCCCCTGCCCC
>CAZUGW010000101.1:0-9050 GCA_964620055.1 uncultured bacterium | reverse complement strand
GGGGCAGATGCTGAGAGAGGCTGCGGTCATTGTCTGACACGGGCAAACAGCGGAGACATGTGTTCAGTTCCTCCACCCACTCGCGCGGAGAGTTCTGGCTGTTCAGATGGACGTGCGGCACATCCAGCCAAGCGCCTACACAGTCTAACTCCACGGAGTCCACGGCGGCTCGGACGATGTCCGGCCTCGGTTCCCAGGTGTTCTCCAGCAGCAGATTCACCGACCGGCCCTCCACCAGTTCGCGCCAGAAGGAGGCCTGCCGGTCGCGCCAGTCTCGCAGGTAGCCGGGGGCTCGCGCGAGCGGGAAGAAGTCCAGATGGAAGACGACCCAGCCAATGCCCAGTTCCTCTGCAATGTCCAGGCACTGGGTCATCCGTTCCTTCGTCGCGGCTCTCACTTTGGAGTCCCGCGAACTCGGCACGAG
This sequence comes from uncultured bacterium, assembly GCA_964620055.1. GTDB lineage: Bacteria > Armatimonadota > Hebobacteria > Hebobacterales > Hebobacteraceae > CAZUGW01. Next base: position 8,626 of record CAZUGW010000101.1, on the reverse strand, counting down.
GTCCCAGAGCGCGCCATGGAAAGTGACCAGGCCGGAAACCTCCGGCAGCCGGCTGCGATACCAGGCGACGAGTTCCGCGCACCTGCCCGCATCGTCGAGCAAGCGCTCTGAGATGAAATCGGAGACGTCAACCCCGTGTCCCTGGGCGATCGCATAGTCGAGCAGAGCTTCCCGCTCTCCCCCATAGACTTGGACGAGGAACTGGCTGATGCCGGGCGCGGCGGAGCCGCGTCGGTGCGCTTGCGTCACCATACTGTCCTCCAGGGTCACCGCACCATCAGACGGTAAGCCCATCATATGCGATTTCATAGCCGTGCTCGGCGGCGAAGTTCGCCAGCTCCGGATGCGCGGGGTTCCCTTCGTGGGAGATGTGCGTCGCCAAAATGCGCGCGTTCTCGCGCAGCAGACCTTCTTCCCGCAGACGCGCCGCGTGCGCGATGAAATGGTCCGCGGAGAGATGATCGGGGCCAGGCACGCCCACACCGTAGGTGTGATCGAGGATCACCACGTCGAAGCGGCATCCCTGCTGGTGAAAGGCCTTCCAGGTCTCCTCCGGCAGCTCCGCGGTGTCTACTCCGTAGAAGATGCTCCGCCCCTGTCCTTCCACCGCGTACAGCAGCGGTTCCACCGCAGGATCGTGATTGGCGGGGAAGGCCGTCACGCGGTAGGGGCCCACCGCGAAGGACTGCCACCGCTCGACCAGGTTGACCTCCAGGTCCAGCCGCGCGGCCACCTCCCTGTCAAGCACATTGCCTGAGTCGTAAAACCCTTCGGAGTGCGCGGCGACGACCCGCGCCGTGGCGGCTGACGCATAGAAGTGCAGCCGTGGCACACCCACTACGGCCCATTCCGGCGTGCGCGGCTCGAAGTGAGACGGGTCCAGGTGATCCGAGTGCGAGTGCGTCTGGAGGCAGTAGCGCACGTTCGTCAGCGCGCGACCGGCCAGAAACGAACCGGTGATAATATCAGGGCCAAGGTCTATCAGCAGATCGTCGTTGATGAGCACAGACGATCGTCTCCGCAGGCTTGGGCCTCCCAGCTCGCGGGCTCGCTCACAGTTCCCACACCGGCAGAACGCCAGGGGGTAAGCGTTCGCAGCAGATGTCCCGAGGAAAGTGACTACCATGCTTCTTCTCCCATGCGGAAGTCAGTCAGTCCCCAAGTGCGGCGTCCTACAGAGGAAAACACCCGCCACCTTCGGCACCACCAACTCCCCTCCCGCGAACTGCTCCTCCACCACGCGGTCTATCACGTCTGCCACCTCTGCCCACTCCTCATCCTTGTGATCCGGGGGCATTACCAGGTCCCGGCAGCTCTTGTGATAGGCCGCCCACGGTGCGGGGTCGGGGAAGCGCAGCGCGTCCCGTCGCACCCGGAGGGCGACGGAGTCGAAGTGGCGCACCATGAACTCGGCCCCGTTCTCCAACGAGAACCGGGCATGCACTGCGACATCGCGTCTGACCTGTGGGAATCGTCCGTGCACCGCCTCCCAGACTTCTCTGTCATACGGCGCCATCGTCTCCCGGCTGTTGGTGGTCGCCAGGAAGGCCCCCCCGGGGGCGAGCAGCCGCGCGCACTGCCGCACCGCCTCTCCGATGTCCGACACGTGGTAGAGCATGTGGCACGCGCACACCAGATCGAACCCGCCTTCGGGAAATGGCGGCGAGAGGATATCCCCGCGGCGAAACTCGATGTTCGACCCCTCTTCCGCCGAGAGCTGTCGCGCCTTGTTCACCATCGCCTCGGACTGATCCATCCCACACCACGATTTGCCAACGCCGGCTCCGGCCAGACGACGCAGGAACGCGCCTGTCCCGCAGCCCAGATCCAGCACCTTGCGCACCCCCTCACGCGGGGACTGCTCCACCAGCCACTCCGCAAAGCTCTGCGCTCCGACGCCATAGAGATCGTGGGTCCTCTGCCGCACCTCATAGGCGTCGGTGGTCTGATACGCGGCCTCGACCGCGCCCTTCAGGTCTCCCGTCGTGCTCATATCCCTTCCTCGTCCGCGCGCCCTCAGGCCCGCGGTCGTGCTATTGTAGTCGGACCTGGCAACCCCTGCAACCGTCAGGATTCTGACCCTATCCGTGTTCATCTGCGTTCATCTGTGTCCATCTGTGTTCTCCCCTCCCTTGACCTAAGTCAAGGCGCGCTTCACCCCACTCTTGGTACTATCCCTCTGGACGCGAACGAGTTTCGCGCAAAGGAGAGAACAGAATGTCACACGCTCACGATCACGGTCACGGACACGAAGGTTGCCCCGGCGCCCGCGTGCTCCACTTCGCGGAGCAGAGTGAGGCGGCGGAGGAGCAGCAGGGCACTCGGCCCTCGCAGTTGCGACAGTGGCCGGTCCAGCTTCACCTGGTCCCGCCCACCGCTCCCTACTTCCAGAACGCCGACGTGCTGCTGGCGGCGGACTGCGTCGCCTACGCCCTCGGCGACTTCCACAAGGACCACCTCCAGGGTCACGCCCTCGCCATCGCCTGTCCCAAGCTCGACGAAGGGATGGACATCTATCGCGAGAAGATCACCGCACTCGTGGACGAGGCCCAGATCAACACCCTCACCGTGATGATCATGCAGGTCCCGTGCTGCGGCGGACTGCTGCAGGTCGCGAAGAGCGCCGTCGAGCAGGCGACCCGCAAGATTCCGATCAAGGCGAAAGTGGTAAGCTTGCAGGGGGAGATTCTGCAAGAGGAGTGGGTCTAGTTTCGGATCTAGCAGTCGGCCATCTGGCCCCTAGACCCTAGCCCCTAGGAGGAGTGCCATGGACAAATGCCCAGGAGCGAAGGCGTTCACAGAGCCAAAGCCCGAGTTCGTCCCGTGCCCGAGTTGCCACCAGGAGGTGGAGATCTGGACGGACGAGGCCGAGGCCAAGTGCGATGGGTGCGGCAGCGTCGTCTCCCGCGCCATGCTGCAGGGCTGCGTGGACTACTGCGAGAGCGCCAAAGAGTGCCTGGGGGAGGAGATGTACACGCGCCTGATGACCGCCAAGCAACGCGCCGCGGAGGCGCAGAAGACCACGAGCTAGCATCGCGCCTCGGCGCTGTGTCGTTTTTCGTACAGGGGATACTCCCACGTGTCGCAAACAGGGACGGGGGCCGCTCACGGGCAACCTGAGCCGGCCCTTTCCGTCTCCCCGCGCGTCGTCCCGCTCCTGGGCGAGGGGCGAGCGCTTTCGCAGGCCGGAAGAAATTCAGTGCGCGCCTTGGCCTGGCCGGGGCGCGCGCAGAGAAGGAGCAATGAATGGGCGATCTCGAGGTGAGACAGGAGCGGGAAGAGCAGGCCATCACGCCCCTCCTGAAATGGTCGGTGCTGGTGATCTTCGTCGTCACGCTGGGCGTGCTGCTCTTCGGGGGGATGCTCAATTTCAACCGTGTCCCGCCGTACCCAAGCCGCGTTGTCGTCTCCGGCGCCGGTGAGGAGCGGGTCGTCATTGACGGGGCCTCCGTCAAGCGCGGGCAGGAGGTCTATCAGGAATACGGTCTCATGGATCAGGGCAGCATCTGGGGCCACGGCACCCAGCGCGCGATGGACTTCTCCGCCCACACGCTCCATCTCCTGGGCCAGGGGCTGCGCGAGGAACTCGCCCAGCAGCGCTTCCATCGGACCTACGACACGTTGGAGGAGGAGCAGCGCATCCTCGTGGATGGGCTCGCCATCAAGGAAAGCCGGAAGAACACCTACGATCCGTCCAGCGGCGCCGTCACCCTCTCTCCCGCCCGCGCCGCCGCCTGGAAGAGGGTCGCCGCCTACTGGGATGATGTGTTCGCCAAGGGGGATGCGCCGCACGGCTTCCTGCCCAACACCATCCACACCCCGCAGGAGCGCGCCGACCTCGCCAACTTCTTCTTCTGGACGGCCTGGGCCGCGGGGACGAACCGCCCCGGTCAACAGATCACTTACACCAACAACTGGCCGCCGGACCGCAGCGTGGGCAACGACGCTCCGGACATCGCCATCTTCTGGAGCTTCGCCGGGATCGTGGCCCTGCTCGCGGTGCTGGGCTTCGTGGTACACATCATCCACCGCTACCGGTTCTTCTACACCAGCCATCCGCTCACCGAGTTGGTGACCGATCTCTCGAAAGTACCGATCACCGCCAGCCAGCGCAAGACCGCGAAGTACTTCCTCGTGGTGGCGGGGTTGTTTATCGCCCAGATCACCATGGGCGGGCTGCTCGCCCACTACACCGTGCACCCCTCCAGCTTCTACGCCCAGTGGGTAGGGAGGCACGTGCCCTATGCCTGGGCGAAGAGCTGGCACCTGCAACTCGGCATCTTCTGGATCGCGGTCTCCTGGATCGCCGCCGCCATCTACCTGGCGCCGCTGATCGGCAAGCGCGAGCCGAAGGGCCAGGGCCTGCTGGTGGACCTGCTCTTCGCCGCGATCCTGGCAAGGCCGGCACGTGGTGGTTCTGGCTGGGTCACCAGGGCTGGGAGTACCTGGAGTTAGGCCGCCTCTGGCAGATCCTGCTCTTCGTCGGGCTGCTCTTCTGGCTGGTGATCGCCTACCGGGGAATGGCCCCGGCCCTGCGCCAGGAGCGCGACCGCGGCGGGCTGGTGCACTTCTACACCTACAGCGCCATCCTCATCGTGCTCTTCTTCGGGTTCGGCCTCTTCTACAACCCGCACACCCACCTCACCATCGCCGACTACTGGCGCTGGTTCGTGGTGCACATCTGGGTGGAGGGGATCTTCGAGTTCTTCGCCGTCGCCGCCACTGCGCTGCTGCTCGCGGTGATGGGCCTGGTGACCGCGCAGAGCGCCCTCCGGGCGGCCTACCTCACCGCGGGCATCGCCCTCCTGGGCGGGATCATCGGCACCGCGCACCACTACTACTGGTTCGGCGCGCCGAGCTTCTGGCTCGCCCTCGGAGCGATCTTCTCCTCCCTGGAGCCGATCCCGCTCATCACCCTGGCGGCCCGCGCCTGGATGGAGCACAAAGCCGTGGAGCGGGCCGGGAAGGACTATCCCTATCGCTGGCCCTTCTACTTCCTCACCGCCTCCGCGTTCTGGAACTTCCTCGGGGCCGGCGTGTTCGGCTTCGCCATCAACCTACCCATCGTGAACTACTATGAGCACGGGACGTATCTCACGTCCAACCACGGGCACACCGCGCTGTTCGGCACCTACGGGATGCTGGCGGTCTCGCTCAGCCTGTTCGTGTGGAGAGGGCTGGTGAAGCCGGAGCACTGGAACGACCGCCTGCTGGCGATCTCCTTCTGGGGGCTGAACGGCGGCCTGCTGGTGATGTCCCTCTTCACGCTGCTGCCGGTGGGCCTGATGCAACTCGTGACGACCTATCGCGAGGGCCTCTGGGCGGCGAAGAACGCCGCGTTCTTCGAGCGTCCCGCGGTCCAGTTCTTCGGCAGCGCGCGCATCGTCCCCGACTCGATCATCATCCTGTTCGGGGCCGTGCCGCTGGGCCTCTTCTTCCTGCTCAACCTGCGCCACCTGAAACCGACCAAGGTGAATGGTGGCGAATCACTCTCCTTATAGGGCATCGGGTGTCGGGGATAGGGAATCGGGCCGAATCGCGATTCCCTATTCCCTATTCCCTATTCCCTCTCTGACCTGCTTCCGCTTCACCTTCAGCGTACTGGTGCGCGGGAGGTCGCCCTCCCAGAAGTGCACCCCGCGCACGCGCTGATGCGGGGGGATTCCTTTCGAGACCTCCGAGACCGCGGCCTCGATCTCCCGCTTCCGCGCCTCCGGCGACTCCTCGGGGTCATCCAGCGTGATCACCGCGTGCACCGCGTCCCCGCCGCTGGCCGGGTCCGGGACGCCGACGATGCACAGTTCCTTCACGTGCGGCAGGTCGCGGTAGAGGTATTCGACCTCGACGGGATAAACGTTCTTCCCGCCCCCGGTGACGATCACATCGTCCGCCCGCCCGGCCAGCGCGAGATGCCCGTCGCGCTCCAGCTTTCCCAGGTCGCCGGTGCGGAACCAGCCGTCGTGGAACGCCCGCGCCGTCGCCTCCGCGTCCTCGAGGTAGCCGGAGAACACACACGCCCCCCTCACCAGCACCTCTCCGATGCCCTCCGCGTCGGGGTCGGCGATCCTCACCTCCACACCGGGCAGCGGCGGCCCCACGGTGCCGCGCCTGGGGTCATGGGGCGAGTTGAGAGTGAGCACGGGCGAGGTCTCCGTCAGCCCATACCCCTCGCACACCGTGAACCCCATCAAGTCGAGCAGGTCGTACACCTCCGACGGCAGGGCCGCGCCGCCGCTCACCAGCATCCGCAGCTTCCCGCCGAAGCGCGCGTGCACGCTCCGAAAGAGCGCCGCGCGCAGCCCGCGCGCTCCCAGCCGCCGACACACGCGCGCCAGCGCCAGCAGCACTGCGAACGCGCGCTGCGCGGACCGCGGCGACCCCTCCACACGGGCCTGGATGGCCCGCACCAACAGGATCATCAGCCGCGGGACGGAGATGATCACCGTCGTCCCCGTCGCCTGCATCGCCTCCAGCAGGGCCTTGGGGGTGAGGCGTTCCACGAACGTGACGGTTGCGCCGACGCTCAACGGAGCGAGGAATCCGCCGGTGAAGCCGAGCACGTGATACAGCGGCAGCACCGACACGAACTCGTCGTCCCGCCGGAGCTTCACCACGGCGAGCAGCGCCCGCAGGTCCGCCAGCAGGTTCCCGTGCGTCAGCGGCACGCCCTTGGGCGCGAGCGTCGTCCCGGAGGTGAAGGGGATCGAGGCGATGTCGCCTTCGCTCACCTCGCCTTGCGCCGTTTCAGCCGCGGTCGCGGCGGGCGAGGAGGAGAACTGGTCCACGACGAACACGCGCGCCTCTCCGACCGCGTCTCCCAACCGCTCCCGCACCGCCTTTGACACGAGCCACACCCGCGCCCGCGTGCGCGCCGCGAGAGCGGCGATGTCCGGCGGGTTGAGCTGCGGGTCGAGTGGCACGGCCGTCGCGCCCTGGGACATGATCGCGAAGTAGGCCACTCCCCACTCCGGCGACGCCTCCGCTACCAGCAGCGCGCGCTCACCCCTCGCCAATCCCGCGCCGGCCAGCTCCCTTCCCCACGCCTCGGCCAGGGCGAGCAACTCGCGATAGCCTATCCGCGTCCATTGCCCGCCGCGGCTGACCTGAAGCGCGGTCTTGTCACCATACGCGGCCGCGGCGCGGGAGAGCAGGTCGAAGAGCGACTGCGCCTCACACGGCTCTCCCGCGACCGGAACCGCTACCTTTGCCGTCGCGTCCATGACGCTAACCCCATAGGATGCGTAGGAATACCACCCAATTATACACCGCGCCCCGCGCGCCGTCCTGCCTTAGGGGGCAGGAGGCCGCCGCCTTCCGCCGAACAGCTACCCCAGAGGCGTCGCCATGATCGAACTACTCAAAGCTGCACTGCTCGGAATCGTGCAAGGTCTCACCGAATTCCTGCCCATCAGCAGCTCGGGGCATCTCATCTTGCTGCGCAAACTTCTGGGATGGCAATTGCTCGCCAGCGAGCACCTCAACAAGGTCTTCGACGTCTCCCTCCACGCCGGGACGTTCCTCGCCCTGCTCATCTACTTCTGGCACGACATCGTCCAGTTGCTGAAGGCCTTCGCCGCCAGCCTCCGCCATGGAATTCAGGGGATTCCTGAGCGCCGCCTCGCCTGGCTCATCCTCCTCGGCACCATCCCCGCGGGCCTTGCCGGCGTGCTTGGTGAGAAGGTGATCGAGGAGAAGCTCGGCACGCCCGCGCTGATCGCCGGCCAACTCATCCTCTTCGCTCTCATCCTATGGGCGGCCGACGCGTGGGGGAAGAAGGTCCGCCAACTCGACGACGTAAGACTGGCCGACGGCCTCTCGGTGGGGATCGCCCAGGCCCTCGCCCTCTCGCCCGGCGTCTCGCGCTCCGGGATCACCATGACCACCGGGATGTTTCTCGGCCTGACGCGGGAGACCGCGGCGCGCTTCTCGTTCCTGCTCTCTATCCCCACCGTGGGCGGAACCGCCGCCTACAGCCTGCTCCGCCTGATCAAGCACCCGGAAACCATGCCGCCGAATAGTACGGGCATGTTTCTGGTCGGTATGCTCGCCGCCGCCATCTCGGGATACTTCTGCATCCGATACTTCCTGCGCTATCTGCAGTCGGGATCGCTCATGCCTTTCGTGGTGTATCGAATCGCGTTGGGGGTGGCGCTGTTGGTTTTCTTGGTGGAGAGATGAATAAGGACAGAGTGGGGCGCAAACTGTGAAATGAGAGGTTGGATAAGAGCAAGCAGTTAGCTGTCATTCCGACCCTGACCCTGAGCATAGCGAAGGGGAAGGGGAGGAATCAATCTGGTACAATGCCGTCCGCCGAAGGCGGACGGACACCTTATCTGACTCCCTACCCCTCCTCCACCCTCACCAACTCCACCTCCCCCCACGCCCCCAAACTTTCCCCCACCACCACGGCCGCGCCCAGGAGGCCGGGAATGTGCTTGATGAACGCCAGCCCCCGCTCGATATCATCCGCCGTCTGAATGCGATTCCCCAGGGCCGAGGCCGCCGCGTCCGCCAGCGCGGCGGAGTGCGCCAGGATGATCGCCGCGTCCCCCCGCCCGAAGCTCAACGACGGGCCCACCGTGCCCGAGGAGGTCCACAAGCCCAGCGGTTCGTTCAGCCGCTTGAG
>CAZUGW010000100.1:6329-9921 GCA_964620055.1 uncultured bacterium | reverse complement strand
GCGGGTGCGGACGATATCATGGGAGGCGCGGCCTCCGGTCAGCGGGGAGCCGCTCTTGGTGAAGTCCCAGTCACAGGCCAGGCCGACCAGCAACGGGGCGGGAGGCGACACGGCCGTGTTGTAGGCGAGCGTGGTCACCGGCGGGGCCGTCACGGTGAGCGCGAAGGGCGTCGTCGCGCCTGAGGCAACACCGGTGGCGAGAGCGACGTCGGGCTGGTTCCAACGGTTCACGCCGTCGGCCGCGTGCAGGACATGCCCATCTCCCGAACTCCAGGGGAGGGAATCCAAGTTCTGGTACGTGACGGAGGCACCCGTGGAGGAGGCGTCCCAGGTGAGGGAATCCGGAATGAGATTCCCCGTCACGGCCGTCGTCCCGGCCGCGCTGCCCGTCACGTTGATGTCCACCGTCATGTCCAGACCCGAGTCGCTGATGTTGGCGAGGGTCACCGCAGTATCCGCGCTCAGGTAGGATAGGGTGTTGGGTGAAGTTGCCGCGTTGGCCGCGCGGTTGTCGGTGCTGCCCGGGTACGGGTCGCCGGCGTCGCCGCGGTTGTCGTTGTTCTGCAGGTTCCACAGGCCGTCGGCCTGCTCCACCATGACCAGAGGATGCAAATCGTCAGTTTGGTCGGCCGTCTCGTCCACATGATAGAGTAGGAGGCCGGCGGCGGGGAGCGCCGCATCGAAGCCGACTAGCTGCCGGTTCTCGAGCAGGAAGTACTCCGTCCCGATGACCCCGTTCGTCCACAGTTGGTAGACGGTCGGAGTGGTCTCGACGTGGGGCAGCGCGGCGCCGAGGACCTCGCCGGTGGGCGCAGTCGGCGTCACCCAGCCAAGCTGGGCGCGGCACCAGGCGTCGAAGTGGGCCGGGGAATCACCGTCCGTTCCGTTCCAGGCGCCGCCGGCCATAAGACTCCAAACTCCAACCCCCTCACAAGTGGAGTCGGTGTCGTAAAGGTCCGGCAGGCCTAGGCTATGACCGTACTCGTGGGCGAAAACGCCGATGGTGCTGTCGCCCACGCTGTATATGTACTCCGGCTCCATGGTGTAGGCGTCCACCGTCACGCCGTCCACCGTGAGGGCGTGGGATCCCAAGCTCCACTTGTGAGACCAGATCCAGTCCTTGTGGCTGGAATCAGTCTCCGCGCCGCGGCCGGCGTGGATGATGAACAGGCCGGGCACGGCTCCCCCCACCGCATACGTAGAGAAGTCCACAGAGGGGTTGGCCAGCGCCACCGCATCCGCCACCAAGCCCTGGGCGTTTCCGGGCCAGCTTCCAAACCCATTGTCGTCGGCCGTCCCCGACGTACCGTCTGCGTTTGCGTAGTAAGTGTGAGCATGGCTGACGGCCCGCCACGCGCTGTCCACGGCGGAGGGGGAAACGTCGAAGAGGCCATAGGACGTCTCTTGGTAGAAGTCTCGCATGCTCCCGGGACCGGGATAGGTCCCCAGCGAGAACAGAAGGTCGTTGTAGTGCGCGGAAGTCGAGGCGACGTTGTGCGCCAGGTCCGAGAAATCCACCAAGAGCACCAGCGCGGGTCGGGACCCGGTGACGCTGGCCTGGATCGGTTCGGGCTCATCCACCCCGAGTTCGCGGCGGCGCTGGGCCAGCCTTCGCAGGTCCACCACCGTGACGCTGTCGTAGCCCTCCGCTTGGATCTGCCGGAGCAGACTGGGGTGGGGCGGCATAAGTTCGGGTCCGGATGATTGCGCGACGGCGCGCGTGGTGAAACCCAGCATCAGCCCCACACCGATGAGTGCGAACAGCCCCACGGCCCGCAGCAAACTCGGCCGGGGGGTGAAACACAGCGTGACTGCCTTCATCCTGCCTCCTCCCTACCTCAGTAAGATATGGCCCAACAAGGTCCAGTTGAGGAGGCCCCAGGTGAAGCGGATGATGCGGCCCTCCTCGCCCCTCCTGCTTTCCAGGAGGTCATGTCTCAAGGAGCGATCACGCAACTCGCTCGGCGCACCTCCTATGTCGTCCGGCTAGGAGGCCCCGCGGCATCCGGGTAACCCTGCGCAACATATCAGAGTTTATAGCAGGGAGTCGTCCCTGAGTCAAGGAATCCTATCAAAATACTAGAGAATGGGCCACGCCATCGCCGCGAAAAAGGGAGCATCACGGCCGCTTCCCGCGTTTCCGTACCCTCGCTTCCCTCCCCCCAACTTTCCCGCCGCCTTCACATATCCGCCACTGGCCGCTGCTAGGATACCCTCTGCCGCGCCAGTTCCGTTCCGGGTACCACCTTGAAGCGCCTGGCTGGACTATCGCTCATAGTCTTTCTCGCCTCGGAGGAGTCTCCGCCTCCGCTAGTCGCACGCCGCCGGCCGTGCCCAAGACCCCTTGCCCGCCGTCCGAAAAGGCCCGCCGCAAGGCCCCGGCCCCCTGCAAGGTGAAGCCCTCCGAGTGCCCTCAGAAGCCGGCCGAGAAGGTGAAGCCACCCGCGCCTCCTCCCAAGCAGGTCACGCTCACCGATGACGAGGCCCTGATCCTCCAACTCCTTAACACGGAGCGCGCCGATCACAAGCTCCCGCCGCTCAAGCTCGACCCGGTGCTGACCTGCGTGGCGCGGCAGCACTGCGAGGATATGGCGAAGCGCGGCTACTTCTCCCACTTCGAGCCTGGCCCCGCGCGCTGCAGCCCCTTGGACCGCTATGCCGCCGCCATCGGCCGGCCGCCCACCGAGGTGGTGGGTTGCGCCGAGCAGCCCATCATGTGCATGTTGCACGAGTGCCTGATGAAGAGCCCCGACCATCGCGCCAACCTCCTGGACAAAGAGTACACGCGCGTGGGTGTCGGTCTGGTCGTCCTGCCTGACGGGCGCACCTGGCTGACGCAGATGTTCTGCGGGAACGAACGGAAGGCCGGCTGAGCCGCCCTACCTGCGATTCACGTAGACGTACTGCAGCGTCTCCCCCGCCTCCACCTCGACGCTGTGCTCCGTCCCCTTCGGGACCAGCACGATCCCCGGTCGGTCAATGCGGATTCGCCGGCCGTCGAGGTGGACGTACCCCGTGCCGCGAAACACCAGGTAGGCCTGATCCCAGTCGTGGCTCCCGGGGAACTTGTGCGTCGGCCCCTCTGCCGTGACCAATCCCATGTCCACGCCCGGGAGGACCCCCTCCGGCAGCACCTTGCGGAAGGACAGCCCCGGCGCGTCCTCTTGGTCGTAGGGGTCGCATTCCTCGAAAGGGCGGAAGTAGGGCGCGGGCATCGTGTCTCCTCCCGTCAATATCCTGCGGCCTTGTCCACCACGTTCAGCAGTTCCTCCCCGGCGAGATACCGCCGCAAGTTCTCGCAGAACAGGGCCAGGAGTCGCGCGTGAGAGTGCGGCGAACTGCCCGAGGTGTGCGGGGTGATGAGGAGGTTGGGGAGATCCCAGAGGGGGCTGTCGGGGGGGAGCGGTTCCTGGGCGAAGACGTCCAGCCCCGCGCCGGCGATCCGCTGCTCGCGCAGGGCCGCGAGCAAGGCCTCCTCCGCGATCAGGCCGCCGCGGCCGATGTTGACGAGATAGGCGGTGGGCTTCATGCATTGAAGTTCCGCCTCGCCGAAGAGTTCTCGCGTGCTCGGGGTCAGGGCCGCACAGACGGC
>CAZUGW010000100.1:0-6319 GCA_964620055.1 uncultured bacterium | reverse complement strand
GGCCACGAAGTCCGATTCGCCGAGCAGCCACGGAAGCGCCTCCGGGCCGCGCACTTCGTCGGCGAACTGAGACGGTCGCTCGGGACGGCGGCGGACGGCGATGACCCGCATCCCGAACCCCTTCGCCAGTCTCGCCACCTCCGAGCCGATCCCGCCCAGGCCGATGATCCCGAGCGTGCTCCCGCGAAGCTCCACCACCTTCGCGTGCTGCCAGCGATGCTCCTGCTGATGGCGGACATGCCGGTCCAGGCCGCGGGAGAAGTGGAGCAGGAAGGCGAGCACGTGCTCGGCGATGGGCGTGGCGTAGATCCCCTGCGCATTTGTGAGGATCACGGGACTGGCGATGAAGTCGGGAGTGAGCATCCACTCCACGCCCGCGCCCCAGGACTGCACCCAGCGCAACCGGGGCGCCGCCCTCCACAACTCCTCCGACCAGTGACCGGCGAGGATCACCTCGGCCTCGGCCGCGCGCGCCTGACCTTCTTCACGGCTTGCGGCCTTCGCCACAACGAGCGAGCCAGAGATGGCGCGCACCTGCGCGAGGTCGCCCTCGTTGGCGTCGTAGTTGAGGAGCACGTGGACGTCCACTATTCGTTCCTCTCCATCAGATAGCGCGCCAGGAGGCGTAGATCGTCGGCCGGCCCCTCGCAGAGCGGGACCGAGTCGAGCGCCTCCAGCGCGCGCGCCATGTGCTGCTGCGCCATCTGCTCGCAGAACTCCCGCACTCCCGCTCCCTCCATCTCCGCCGCCAACGCCGCAGCCTCCTCTTCGCTCTTGACCCTGGCGGCGAGCGCGTCGGCGAGCCGCGCGCGCACGGGGTGATCCAGGGAAAGCGCCTGCAGGATCGGCAAGGACCGCTTGTTCTGCTGCAGATCGCTGCCCACGGGCTTGCCCAACTCACGCGCCTCGCCCCACAACCCCAGCACATCGTCGCACACCTGGAAGGCCATCCCGAGCTCCTGCCCGAAGCGACGCAGCGCGTCTACCTGCGCCAGGCTTCCGCCGCCCACCTCTGCGCCGATAGCGGTTGCCGCCGCGAAGAGGGCCGCGGTTTTCAGCGCGATCATCCGGAGGTAATCGTCCACCGTCACGTCGTCACGGCCCTCATAGGCTAGGTCGAGGTGCTGCCCCTCGCACACTCGCAGAGTGGCTTCGTTCAGGGCCAGGAGCACGTTGGCGACGGTGGCGGTGGAGGTGGTGAGCTCGCCCACGGCCAGGTTTGCCAGCGCATACATCGCGTCCCCGGCGGTGATTGCCTGACCCACGCCCCAGACCTTCCACACGGTGGGCCGGCCGCGGCGCACCTCGTCCTGGTCCGCGATGTCATCGTGCAGCAACGTGAACCCGTGCAGCAACTCCAGCGCGGCCGCGGCCGGGGAGGCGTCCGCCGTCTCTCCCCCCACGGCCTCGCTTGACAGAAGACATAGCACTCCTCTGATACGCTTTCCACCGAAACCCGGCGGCGAGCCGTCGGGCGCGGGCGCATAGCCCAGATGGTAGCCGAGCATCTCGCCCAGCGCGGTCTCCTGGCGCGCCGTCAGCGCGCGTCGGACCGCGGTCTCGACCAAAGTGCGGTAGCGCTCGAGGAGGGAATGGGCCTGCTCTCTGGACATCACATCTCCGTGTTCTCTGCCGATCGGCGGATTTCCTCGCCCTGACGCCGAGGGCCGCCCCTCGGGCAGCGTGACCGAATTCGTTAACGGGATTGACATACCTGCCGAATAGTGATAGCGTCACTTTGGGTTTTACCCAGACTCAGCGCCGAGTCTGAGCGTCGTGTGGAGGCTCGCCAGGTTACTGCCGTGTCCGTCCTTGACGTTCAGGCTAGCGAGAAAGGACGTGGCAGTGACCACGGGCAAGGTCAAGTGGTTCGATGACTCCAAGGGCTGGGGATTCATCGAAACCGAGCAGGGAGATGTCTTCGTCCATTATTCGGCGATCCAGACCACGGTCCCGGGACGCAAGACCCTCTACGAGGGTCAAGAGGTCGAGGTCGAGGTAGCGCCAGGTCCAAAGGGGTTGAAGGCGGCAAACGTACGAGTCAGGTAATAATCCAGCATAGTCTTTCTGCTCGCAGGCCCCGGACCCCGCCGGGGCCTGCCTCGTTTTTCCCCCGGGTTCGGGTCACCTTGCCGACGTGTCGCGAAAATACTCCATAGAAACGACATCTCTCGGAAGGATTGCTCCAAAGGCATGGACAATTTCATAGCGCGTGCCGAGCAGTCTCGTGCGGAGCATTCCTTAGGTTGGGCGATGCTGTGCGGCGGCCTCAGGCAGAGGCGTGAGTCTACCGTGGCGCGATGCGCCTGCACGAGGGGATGAGTCTCATGGACAAGCACGACACGACGGTGTATGTCGGGAATCTGCCGTGGAGAACGACCGAGGACGATCTGCTCGTGCTCTTTCGGGACTACGGCCCGGTCGTTGACGTGCGCATCATCCAGGATCCGGCTACCGGGCGCTCCCGCGGGTACGGCTTCGTCGAACTCGACAGCGCCGGCTACGTCCACGAGGCGGTGGCGTCGTTGAACGGTACGCACTTCCAAGGCCGTCCGCTGATGGTCAGCCTGGCGCGACCTAAGCCGGCCCGCGACTCCTAGTCCCCGCCGCCCTGGATCACGCCGATAACCAGGTCGGCCCGCGGCGCCGGGTGCGCGCCTACCTGGAAAGCGTGCGTGACCGCCCGAACCGCCTCTTCTCGCGCCTCGGCAAGTCCGGCCGGCACGATCACCGTTGCCACCGGCTCCTTTCCCACCTCCTCGCCGCACTTCCGCCTCAGGAGCACGCCGCACTGACGGTGCTTGTCGCCGGCCGCAGCCTTCAAGTCGCGGATCGCGAAGCCGATCTGTCTGGCGTCCACGCGCGTGACGTAGCCCGTCTCGGCCGCGTAGACCGCGGCGGACTCCGCACCCGCGAGCAACTGGGCCGGGTCGTCGAGCGCGGTCGCGTCCCCATCCTGCGCGCGCACCATCTCCCTCAACTTCTCCAGCCCGGTCCCGGATCGCAGGCCCTCGCGCGCCTGCAAACGCCCCTCTTCAGGATCACGCGCTTTGCCGCCCCGCGCGAGCATGTGACCGGCGATGATCTCGCACAGCTCTGTGAAGTCTGTCGGCCCCTTCCCCGTCAGGGTGGCAACGGCCTCGCCCAGTTCCACGGCATCCCCCACCGCCGCTCCCAGCGGCTGGTCCATGCGCGTGATGAGGGCCGTCACTCGCTTCCCGGCCCTGACCCCGATCTCTACCATCACCCGCGCCAGTTCCTGCGCTTTCGCGACCTCGTCCATGAAGGCGCCGCCCCCCGCCTTCACATCCAGCACCAGCGCGTCGGCGCCCACCGCGAGCTTCTTGCTCATCACCGAGGCCGCGATCAGCGGGAGGCTCTCCACCGTGGCCGTGGCGTCGCGCAGCGCGTAGAGGCGTCCATCGGCCGGGGTCATCGTAGGCGACTGGCTGGCAATCGCCAGGCCAATCTCGGCCACCTGGCGACAGAAGCGCGCGGGGGAGAGTTGCGTGGTGAGACCCGGAATGCACTCCAGCTTATCAATGGTGCCGCCAGTGTGCCCCAGCGCGCGCCCGGCCATCTTGGGCACGGGCACGCCCAGCGCCGCCACCAAAGGTGCGACGACCAGCGTGGTCTTGTCCCCCACCCCGCCGGTGGAGTGCTTGTCCACCGTGGTCCCTGGGATGCCGGAGAGGTCGAGGGTCTCCCCTGAATGCATCAGGGCGAGTGTCAGGTCGGCCGTCTCCCGCTCTGTCAGGCCGCGCAGGAAGATGGCCATCAGCAGCGCGCCCATCTGCCCCTCGGACACCGCGCCGCTCATGAACCCGCGGACGACCGCGGCGATCTCCTCCGCGCTGATCTCGCCCCCGTCTCTCTTCTTCGCGATGATGTCGGGGATGGACATTCGGGGCTCGGGCATCGGGAATCGGGGATAGGGAATCGAGAAGAAAGACGCCGGCCTCCCCTCCCTAGACCCTAGTCCCGAGCCCCTAGACCCTATTCGTTCGGATTGACGTCCGCGCCGCTGCGGCGGTCGGTGGCGTTCTTCACGCCCTGCTGGCTCTTCTGCAGTTCGTGCTTCGCTTCCCGGCCGCGCTGCGTGATCCGGGCGATGAGGTCAGCGCCCCACATCTTCCCCGCGATCACCAGGACCCCCACGAGGATCAGGCGGATGATCCACGTCCTGATCGCCTGGTTCCTGAGGCGCTCCCGCGTCTGCTGCTGGTACTGCTTGGCCGAGGCTTGCCCGTACTCCGGCGAGCTGCTCCCCCTCTTCTTCGTGGCTCCTGCCGATCTCCCGGTCCTTCTTGCCACTCTCTCCTCCCTGCGCGAGACGAATCTGTATGACCAGCCCGCCCGAGGCGGGCAAGCCCGGCGCGCGACGGCGCCGAACGATGGATCCAGTGGCCGACTGCTAGCCGAACCGTTCCTTGAGTCTCCTCTTGAGCTCGTTGATGTTGTCTATCGAAGCCGGGTCAACCCGGTTCAGAAACGCCAGGTAGATGCTCACGAAATCCCCGAGACAAACGGTCCACAGCAACTGCGCCAGGAGGCTCTTGCCCTCGGCCGGCAGCACGTGAAGCGTCGCCTTGCGGCGCACCATTTCCGCGGTGATCTCGACGCGCGCCTGGGTGTGGGGGTGATCGCCGGGCCGCGTCAGAGTGACGACCTCGAACCTGCGCCCGAGCGCCTTGGGCAACTCCCAGCCCACCACCTCGTTGTGGTCGAGCTCGGCGTACTCGCTGGAGATGGCGAGCACCTTGCTGTTCTCGTTGAGCTGCGTCCGCCACCGATAGGCGGCCGCGGCCATGATCCCATTCGTGCCCTGCACCACCGGGGTCTTCCCGAACAGGGCCAACGCCAGTTGCTTCGCCTGGTTCTTGGCCGTCGGCACGTCGGGGTGCAGTTGCGCGCAGAGGGACTTGAGCAGTGTCATCGTCTCCCGCAGTTCCCCACTTGCCCCCGGATAGAGCCCCAACGATTCGAACGCCATCACCAGCGGCATCAACGAATAGCCCAGGGCCGAGCGCGGCGGCATGTTCGGGTCGCGCCGCGGGATGGTGATGAGGGGCAGCTTCTCCCGCTGTGCGAACGCGCCGATCTCACCGCCGGTGGTGATGCACAGCAGCTTGGCCTTGCGGTCGCGCGCCTGTTGGGCCGCTGAGATCGTCTCCTCGGTGTTGCCGGAGAAGCTCGAGGCGATGAACAGCGTGCCTGGGCCCACCAGGGCGGGGACATCATAGTCCCGGCAGACCAGGAACGGGACGGGGACGCGGTGCTCAATCAGCCGCGCGAGCAGATCGCCCGCGACGGCCGAGCCGCCCATCCCGGCGAGCACGATGCTCTTTGGGTTCCGCAGGCCGGCCGGCGGCGTGAACTTGCGGCCGATCCGCGCCGCCTCCGCCACCTGGTCAGGGAAGTTGATAGCGAAATCCAGGATCCCGAACGGGTCCAGGTGACGATATGAAGCCCGCCTATCCAGGTCAATTCGGGAAGGGGTGGACCGTCCTGACTTGACTGGCAAAGCGGGCCTCCTGGCTCGGTGCGACGGGCTCACTTCAATCTGCGACGAATGGCAAGAGGGCGATGCTTCGGGCCCGCTTGATGGCGCCGGCGAGCGCGCGCTGATGCTTACTGCAGGTCCCGGTCTGCCGGCTCTTCAGAATCTTGCCGCGGTCGGAGACGAAGTTGCGCAAGCGCTGGTGTTCTTTATAGTCTATATGCGTGATCTTGTCCACACAGAACGCGCACACTCTGCGCCGCGGCCGACGGAACCGTCCGCCGCCTCGGCGGTCACCGTCTCGTCCACCGCGCTCGCCCCGGTCGCCGCCATAGGAGGGACGGTCACCGCGATCCCCGCCATAGGAGGGACGGTCGCCGCGGTCGCGGTAGCGCGGGGCGGGACGGTCTGCGGGGCGCTCGGCCGGGCGCGCCGGAGCTTCGGCCGCGGGTGGCCGCGGGGCCTCGGGGGTTGCGGCCGGCTGCTCCTCGGCCGTCGGTTGCGGTTGCTCGCTATTGAAAGACGTCGTCTCTGTCATGTCCTCTGTTACCTTTCTTCACGTACCACGGCCTCACTGGTCCTCCCACGGACCAGGGGTGTCAGCTCCGGCCTCGCCCACGTCGCCCGGCTCGGAGAGATCGGACGGGGACTCCGACTCGCCGGCCGGCGGCCCGGCTTCCTCGCGGCGGCGCTCGAGCGGCTCTAACCGATCGCACACCACCTCCGCGGTGCTGCGGCGCTGGCCGTCATTGGTGGTCCACTGCCGAATCTGGAGACGGCCCTCGACCGCAATCAGCCGGCCCTGGTTCAGGTAGTTGG
>CAZUGW010000099.1:0-9940 GCA_964620055.1 uncultured bacterium | reverse complement strand
CGGCACTCATCACTCACAACGTCCTACAGATGAGGTTATGTTAGAGTCTCTTAGGTTCTCTTCCGTGTGACGTCCAGATCCTCGGCGGAACCGGTGGGCGCGGATTCTCGCGGCGGCTCCTGGGATGGCTGGACCGACGCGGGAGACACGCGACGGCCCTGTTGACAAAACGTCGGTATTTATGCATAATTGCCGACGATATGTCAACACCATCCGTTGGTACACAGAGCAAAGCCGATCTTGTCATCGGGGCCTTCCGCCGCGCCTCGGTGATGCGCGCGGCGGACGTGGTGGCGCTCGGGGTGTCCAGGGAGTATCTGAGGAGGCTGGTTGAGCGCGGTGTAATCGAGAAGGTCGGTCGTGGTCTGTATCGGCTGCCCGACGCGGAAGTATCGGCCCAACACACTCTCGTGGAGGCGGCCCGACGCGTTCCCCACGGAGTGATCTGCCTGCTCTCCGCACTCAGATTCCATGCCGTCACCACGCAGGCGCCGTCGGAAGTGTGGGTGGCCATCGCTCCCAAGGCCCGGAGGCCGCGCGCCGAGGGTCTGCCGATCCGGCTCGCCCGCTTCTCGGGACGGGCCTTTGCCGAGGGCATCGAGGAGCACGTCGTCGAGGGCGTCGCCATCCGCGTCTACGGCCTCGCGAAGACCATCGCTGACTGCTTCAAGTACCGCAACAAGATCGGCCTGGACGTGGCTCTGGAGGCCCTTCGCGAGTCGCTTCGAGAACGGCGCGTCCCCATTGATGAGGTCTGGTACTTCGCCCAAGTGCGCCGGGTGGCGCGGGTGATGCGTCCGTACCTGGAGGCGCTGACGTGGTCGTGCCAGCAGCCGAGGTAGTGACGATGTCGTCCCTACTCGATCTTCCCGCGCCGCAACTACACGTGCCTGCGCGCTGATAGGAGGCAAGTGGCTGCCAAACGAATAGCGAATCTCCCACGCGTCGGAGCACTCACCTCCGCCCTCTGCCCGAATGCACCGGGCCGGGAGGCCCAGCGCGCAACAGCGCCGGAACCTCCCGGTCGCGAACCGCCAGCCCGGTTACGCCAGTACCTCCCACAACCGCGGCTGCCCCGCGCTCTCTACCCGCCAGAAGCGAAGCTCAAGCGCGACCTGTAGGCCGAGCCCGCGGTCGAGCATGAAACCGTGCGCCCGCATCACCGTCATTGGCGCGACGAACACTCGGCCGGAATCGCGGTCGGTGACTCGCACCTCCGTCGCCCCCTCCGCCTCAGCCTCTGCGAGCGCCGGCGCGTCGAGCGCCCACGCGGGCGGCTTCCGCTCCTGATGTCGCGAGGCCGATGCCACCTTGGCGAAGTGCGCGTGCCCGTTCTTGCGCACCAGCACGCCTGCGATCTTGCCGCTGTCGTCTCCCGCGTAGAGCGGTGTGCTCTCCGCACGGCTTGCGGCCCCGTCTCCGGCGTGATACTCTCTTTTCGGGAACTCGCCTCTGGCGGGTTCTTCGCCCCGCCCCGCGGCCCGGCCCTCGAAAGCGAAGCCGCGGGGCGCTTTGCTGAGCCTGTCCATCCTTACGCCTCCTTGTCTATTTCCGTCGCGTTCTCCGGCGCAAACCTCTCCGGCTCCTCCAGTAGTCGCTCGATCGCCCGCCGCGGAATTCGCAACCTCGGCTTTGTCCCGACCCGCAACGCGGGGACGCGGCCGTCGCGTACGGCCGAATACATTGCCCGGACGCCGACCCCAGGTTCTTGCGCCGCTTCCTTCACCGACACCGTCATCGCACCGTTCACTGTGACACCTCCAAAGGTAGTTGCGGCCTCACGCCGCTTCTGGTACAATATTGACACCTTATGCGGCGAAATGCAAGCAATGCGCATTGATGTGTCCGATGCATTTCTAAAGGAAGAACTGTGACTGACAAAGCTATGCCCTCTGCCCCCGACTCCGGTCCGACAGTCTTCGACCTAGCCTGCCGCATTCTCAACCGCGAGCTTGAGCCACCGCCAATCCAGGAAGGAGCGTCCGTGCCCGACACACTTCTGCCCCGCGCGCCGGACTTCTTGCCGAATGCAGCCTCCATCAACCGCGAGATAGCCAAGGGGAATCGCAGGATAGCCATAGGGAACCTGAGCAACAGTCCTGCTGGGTATCACTACCATCTCGCCGCTTTCGAGAGATTGCGTGGGACCGTGGCAAACGAGCTTCGTCTGATGGCTGTAGGCGAGGCAGCCGAGAAAGGCATTCACCCTCGGGTGCTGCCCGCCGTCTGCGCCCAGTATGAGACCTTTAGCTCGGATGACTCTGCGAAGCGCTGGAGGGAACTGTGGCTGGAGGAGATGGTGCCTGTAGTCAAGGAGCTTGGACTGATACTGACGGACCAACGCATGTGCGCCGCCCTAGCGCGGGTTCCGACCGCTCTGCACAAGAGCGTTGGAGGTCTTCGCCTCAGCCTCGTAATGGCGTTCGTCCTGCAGACGCAGACCCGGTGCAAAGAGCGTCTCGTGCCCTGCGCGGCCTGTCCGCGGTTTTTCGTCGCCAAGACCGCGACGGCTATGACCTGCTCGGCCGCGTGTCGGCAGCGCTACTACCGCGCAATCCAAGACACTGACTTGCTTCGTGAGAAGGCGCGGAAGTATAAGAAGGAGCAGCGCGAGAGGGAGGCGCAGGCCAGCACGCGGGCGTCCTCCCAAAGAGCGACGGGGAGCGGCAGGCCCTCCCGCCCTCACACCAAGCGAACCTCGTGAGGGAAAGTATTCCCTGGGAAAACGCGTGGGACCTACACCCACTCCCCGCCCCGATAGGCGGGTCCTGGCACACGACCTTGCCGCCCTCAGTCTAGTCTGCGGCTTCTTTTCCGGTACGCGGTCGTGCCTTCGACCACGGCGGCACCACCTGCTCCCAGTAGCCCCATCGCGCCCGTTGCACCTCGCCAGTGACGCGATGGATGCGCGCTATTTCTCCCCCCCTGGCGTCACCGGGCACGGGCGGAACGTAGTACCACGGTGTGGGCCATCCTAGATAGGCGAATGCCGCCAGCACCACGACCACCGCGAGCATAACCACCCATTTTTCTTTGCTCATTCCCCTCGCCTCTAAGTGCGCGTCACTTTCCGCGCCGCCTACCGCTTGAAGTCGCGCCATTCTGTCCCTCCTATCCCCTTCATCTGCGTGTGACCTGTGAGCCTGTTCTCGCGAACTAGCAAGGGGGTTCCCAAGGCGTCAACCGAGTGGTCGCGCCACGGCGTCGGCCACACCCAATACGCGAACGCCGCCACCAGCAGCGCGAACAGCACCTTCGAATACCAGCGCCAGCTTCGCATGGCCATCGCTCCTCTCGCGCCTCTCATTCCGTGCTAGCCCCTCTGCCAGACTCCCAACTGCTCCTCTTGCAGCGCGGATGTCAACCCGTCACCGGAGGAAGCGCCAGAGGAACCTCGCGATCACGCCAAACACGCTTAGGAACAGTGTTGCCGCTGCTACTTTGGCCGTTGCCGACCAGCCCGCTGGCAGTTCATGGTACAACCTGAACGTGGCGTAGACCGCTATGAACGGCCAGGTAGCCGCGACGGGGCGCGGCCACCTGTTGTGCTCCCTCTCCTCTCGCGAGAGCGGCGGCAGCTCTTCCATCCTGCACCTCTCGCCGCCTTGCCTTTCGGCCATCTCGTCTCTCCACGGCGCCGACCGTTCTGCGCCCGTCTCTCTCCCGCGCACCTGCCCCGCGACGCATCCTTTCGCCGCAGGGCAGGCCTTCCCCTATAACCGGCCGACTAGCCTCCTACCGCAGCCGCCTCCTCCCTCCCCCCTTCTGCACCGCCGCCACGGACCTATCCCCTGGACTCGCTGCCCGGTATTTGGCGACCTTCCCACCCTCGCCAACGGACTCGTCCGACTATGCACCTCCGCGGCCACCGCGTGGTTCATGTAGGTGTACCGCTGCTGGCAGGGGCTAAGGCCGCGCCATTTCGGTTGATTGCTTCGGCACGGGAGTGCCGAAGCCGGAGAAGGTCCCATGCAGCGGGACTTCGGCACTCCCGTGCCGAAGCAATCCCGCGAGGAAGTCGACGGGGGTGCCGGGGGCGGGGACAGGCACCCCTCCCCCTCGTTGCGCTCGGGGCGTCGGCTGGGGGCTTCGGCTCGGAGCTTCGGGGCAGGCTGTTCGATCTGCAAGCGCGAGCTAGTCGCCTGCTGCCCGACGTTCCTCCGGCTTCGGCACTCCTGTGCCGAGGCAATCAAACGTGCCCTATGATGGGTTCCTCGCCAGCCGGCGCAAGCTGATCGCGCAAGTGATCCGCGAAGGATTCGAGACGCTGTGCAGAGACTGATGCGATCGGCGTAGGCGGTCCGACCTAGTGGGCGGTAGCGCAGCGGACGCGGGGCGCCGTCACTCCTGAAGCAGTCTCACTGCCCCGCGCGGTCTACTTACGCGGCTATGCCCTTGGCGGGCTAAAGCCCGTCCTACCCCCCTCTTCCTGCCTCTGGCGGGCGTAGGCACGCCCGCCCTACAACTGCAGGATCAGACAGGCCGCCCATGCCCTGCAGTCACACACAAAGGCAGCAGGGCATGAAGAAAACGGCCGCAGTGGGCGGCTCCGCCGCCCAGCGCAAGTTGGAAACCTGCGCCACGAGGCTGGCGGCGCTACATCTACGACACCGCATCCACACCCACCACTATGCTCCCCTGGGGTCAGTGAGACGATCCGGCGCGAGTCACAACTCCGCCAACACCCGCGCGAACACCTCAGGGGACACTTCGATCTCACGCAAGATGTCTCGAACCAGCGGCCTCGCAAGGTCGCGTCCGGCGTGATGAGGAACCGTCGTGGTGCGGCCGTCCGAATGACGGTAGAAGACGTGACTTCCCTTCTGCCGAACGCGGGCGAACCCCAGTGCGAGGAGAGCCTTCTCCATTCGCGCCGCTTTGATCACAGGCAGACGCGTCACGCGTTCACCGCGATCTGCTGAATGCCAACGAAGGCGTCCTCGTCAACGGGTTCGCCCGCCGCGGCCATCTCCTCTAGGCAGAGGGCGACTACTTCCTCCAGATTGTGCTGGAGTTCGTCAAGCGTCGCTCCCTGGGTGTGCGCGCCTGGGAGTGACGGGACGGTGCCCACGTAGAGCTTCGTCTCGGGGTCGTATTCGACGTATGCAGTAAAGGTGCGGCGGCTCATGGTCGGCCTCCACGGCGTCTCTGACGCTTGAGATGATACCACAGATAGGTATGGCGGGGACAGGCACGCACGAACTGCACGTGCGAGCCAGTCCCCCGCTTCCGCAGAAGGAGGGAAGACGCGTGCGCTTCTCGGGCCGGGGGCCAGGGCCGGGGCCCCGAACCGTCCAGGCCGACCGCGGCAGGACCGGGGCGCGAGGTGGGGAAAGACCATCTGCAGCGGCGTCCAGAGGAGGGCGCGGCGCGTGGCCGAGAGGGACATAGGGAGGGCCTTCCATGAACGCAGAGGATAAGCAGCACCGAGCGATCCTGCAGAGCATCGCGCACCGGGCGATGTTGGAGCGAGGGCTGCTGCCGGATTTCTCCCCGGCGGCGCTGACCGAGTTGAGCAAGCTCCAGGCCGCCGCCGGCGTGGACGGCGCGCCGACGCGCGATCTTCGCGAACTGCTGTGGTGCTCGATTGATAACGACGATTCCCTCGATCTGGATCAGCTCACCGTGGCCGAGGCGCGGCCGGGAGACGAGGTCAGGATCATGGTGGCGGTGGCGGATGTGGACGCGCTGGTGCGGAACGGCTCGGCCATTGACGCCCACGCGCGCCACAATACCACGTCGGTATACACCGCGGCCCAGATGTTCCCGATGCTGCCGGAGAAGCTCTCCACCAATCTCACCTCCCTCAATCCCGACCAGGAACGCCTCTCGCTGGTGGTGGAGATGGCGGTGGGCGCGGACGGGGCGGTGCAGGCTTCCGAGGTCTACCGGGGGCGCGTCCGCAATCACGCGAAGCTCGCCTACAACAGCGTGGCGGCCTGGCTGGAGGGGAGCGGCGCGATCCCCCAGGCGATCACGGAGGCGCCCGGGCTCGACGAGAATCTTCGCCTCCAGGACCGAGTGGCCCAGCGCATGAAAGCGCTCCGGAACACCCATGGCGCGCTGAGTCTGCAGACGATTGAGGCGAAACCCGTCTTCGAGGGCGAGGAGCTTCGCGGCCTGGAGGTGGAGGAGAAGAACCGCGCGAAGAGCATCATCGAGGATTTCATGATCGCGGCGAACGGCGTGATCGCGCGCTATCTCTCGTCACGGAAACTCCCTTCGATCCGTCGCGTGGTGCGCACTCCCAAACGATGGGACCGGATCGTCGAGGTGGCCGAAGCGCACGGGTCCCGACTCCCGGACGAACCGGATTCGCGGGCGTTGGAGGCGTTTCTGGCGAAACAGCGAGCCGCCGACCCGCTTCGGTTCCCCGATCTCTCGCTCTCTATCATCAAGCTCCTGGGGGCCGGCGAGTATGTGGCGGAGCTTCCCGGCGCTCCCGCCCCCGGGCACTTCGGGCTCGCGGTCAGGGACTACACGCATTCCACCGCGCCGAATCGCCGGTATACGGATCTGATCGTCCAACGCCTGATCAAGACCGCGCTGGACGGGGCGTCGTCGCCATACAGCGACGATGAACTGGAGTCGCTGGCGCGGCACTGCACGGAAGAGGAGGATGCGGCGAACAAGGTCGAACGGCAGGTCGCCAAGTCCGCGGCCGCGTTGCTCCTGGAATCGCGGGTCGGAGAGCAGTTCGATGCCCTGGTGACAGGCGCGTCCTCCAAAGGCACCTATGCCCGGCTGCTCACCATGCCCGTGGAGGGAAGGCTGGTGCAGGGGTTCGGGGGACTGGATGTCGGGGACCGGATTCGCGTGCAACTGATCTCCGTGGAGGTCGAGCGGGGCTTCATTGACTTCCGGCGAGTCGGGCCGAGGCGACACGGGCCGCAGTAGGCGGGGTAGGGAGAACCGCGGGATGGTGAAGGAACTCGAAGTCGCGCCTGATTTCACCCCGGGGACTATCGCATTAGGCGAGATCCCGAAGTTCCGCTATCAGCGCGGGCTGCGAGACGAGTTGGGCGGCCGGCTGGACAAGACCGGAGCGGTGCAGTTGCTGGAGTGGATGCTCACCGTCCGCGCCTTCGAGCAGATGGTGGTGGCCCTGAAGGAGGGGAAGGTCACGCCGTGCGAGGGGTTCAGCTTCAGCGGGGCCACGCATCTCTCCATCGGGCAGGAGGCCGTCGCAGTGGGGACCATGGCGGCGCTGCGAGGGGATGACTACATCACCTCCACCCACCGCGGGCATGGGCATTCCATCGCGAAGGGCGCCTACGCGATTCTGGGCATGACACCGGAGCGGCTGGCGGAGTTTCTGGGCGAGCCGGTTGATGGCAGGTCGCGGGAGGAGTTGCTGGAGGCCGCGCTGCAGTTGCACTTGGGCAAGACCATGGCGGAACTGTTGGGGCGGGAGGCGGGCTATTGCCGGGGGCGTGGGGGCGGGATGCACATCGCCGACTTCCACGTCAACCACCTCGGGGCGAACGCCATCGTGGGCGGGTCGCTGGCCATCGCTACCGGCGCGGGGCTGGCGATGCAGCAACTGGGGCGGGATCGCGTCGTCGCGTGTCTTTTCGGCGATGGGGCGGCGAACAACGGGATCTTCCACGAGTCGTTGAACTTCGCGGCGATGTCGCAGCTTCCTTACGGTCTGCCCGTGATCTACCTGATCGAGAACAACCAGTACGGCATGACCGGGCAGCAGCTCGGCGAGGTGAGCGGGATTGACTGCCTTGCCCGCCGCGGCGCGGCCTATGCTCTGGACAACCTGCACGCCGAGGTCGTGAACGGAATGGACGTGCTGGCGGTGTGGGACGCGGTATCGCGTGCGGCCGAGCTGTGCCGCACCCAGCAAGGCCCGGTGTTGCTGGAGTGTATGACCTACCGCTACCTGGGTCATTCGCTGAGCGATCAGCGGATGAAGTACCGGTCGCCGGAGGAGGAGGAGGCGTGGCGGGCGCGGGACTGCATTGACACCTACCAGGGGCAGTTGCTCGCCGCGGGCGTGGTAACGGAGGCGGAAGTCGCGGCGCTACGCGAGCAGGCGGAGGCGCGGATCGCGAGGGCGCTGGAGTTCGCGGTGCGCAGCCCCGAACCCGATCCGGCGACGATCTGCGAGGGGCTGCTGGCCGACACGAGTTCGTGCGACATCTGCGCTGACTTGTGCGCCCCGGCGGCGAAGCCGATGCGGGCCTTCCGGCGCGACAGCCAGGGCCGGATCATGGTGCGCCATGCGATCTGCGAGGCCCTGGCGGAGGAAATGGAGCGGGACCGGCGGGTGATCGTGTTCGGCGAGGATGTGGCGGACTACGGGGGCGCGTTTCAGGTGACGGTGGGGCTGCTGGAGGCGTTCGGAAGGGAGCGGGTGTTCAACACCGCCATCTCGGAGGCGGCGATTGCGGGCGTCGCGGCCGGCGCGGCGATGACCGGCCTCCGGCCCGTGGCCGAGATCATGTACATAGACTTCATGCCGCTGGCGATGGACCAGGTGGCGAATCAGGCGGCGAAGACGCGGTACATGTTCGGCGGTAAAGCGTGTTTGCCGATGGTGATCCGCACCACCGTGGGCGGCGGCAAGGGCTATGCGGGGCAGCACTCCCAGAGCCTGGAGGCGATGCTGACTCAGGTGCCGGGGCTGAAGGTCGTCGCGCCCTCCACCGCCTATGACGCCAAGGGGCTGCTGAAGACCGCGATCCGAGACGACAACCCGGTGATCTTCATCGAGCACCAGTTGCTCTATACCGAGAAGGGCGAGGTTCCCGAGACCGACTACACCGTCCCCTTTGGCGAGGCCGTGGTGCGGCGGGAGGGGAAGGACCTCACCATCGTCTCGTATCTCAAGATGGTTGACATTAGTCTGCAAGCGGCGGAGTTGCTGGCGGCCGAGGGGATCGAGGCCGAGGTGATTGACCCGCGCACGCTGATCCCGCTGGATATTGGCACCATCGTGCAGTCCGTCTCCAAGACGGGTCGGCTGATGGTGGTGTGCCAGGCCCCGAAGACGGGGTGCTTCGGCGAGCACATCGCCTACCGCGCGCAGGAACTGGCGTTCCAGCACCTCAAGTCGCCGGCGAAGATCGTGGCCGCGTACGACATCCCGCCCCCCATGGCGCAGACGCTGGAGATGGAGAACCTGCCCAGCCCGGAGCGGGTGGCGCGCGAAGCCCGGGCGATGCTGGACGGGTGAGCGTCATGCACGTAGTCCTCGACAAAGACATCGTGGTTCTCTCCGCCGCCCGCACCCCGGTGGGCCGGTTCGACGGGATACTTTCCGAGTTCACGGCGATTGACCTCGGCGCGCTGGCCATTGGCGGCGCGGTGACCAAGGCCGGCCTTGCCCCGACCGACGTGGATACGGTGAACATGGGAATCGTGGTCTCGGGCGGCCTGGGTGTGGCCCCCGCCAAGGCCGCGGCCGCGCAGGCGGGCCTGCCGCAGACCATCCACTCACGGACCGTCGAGACCGTGTGCGGCTCGGCGATGGATGCTATCGCGCTCGGGATCGAATCGCTCGTAGTCGGGACGGCCGGCGTGGTGGTAGCCGGGGGGATGGAATCGCGCAGTAGCGCGGGTTATCTGCTCCGCCCCAGGTTTCGCAAGGACACCGCGCACTACTCCCGAGGCGCGCGACTCCAGGTCAAGCGTGGCGGGGCCTACCGGTTCGTGCTGGCGGAGAACGTAGAGGAGCAGCTTGGCGCGACGGAGATCGTTGATCCCACGAGCTATGACGGGCTGTTCTGCCCGGCGGATCGCAAGTTCATGCGCCAGTACGCGCTGGAGTTCGCAGCCGCGCAGGGCTATACCGCGGAACTGATCAACAGGTACGCGGCGGAGAGTCACCGCAAGGCGCGCGCGGCGACGGCGCAAGGGTTGTTCCGGGAGGAGGTCGTGCCTGCGGGAGAGGCGCACGATGACGATCTCGCGCCGGAGGAGTGGCTGC
>CAZUGW010000098.1:0-9968 GCA_964620055.1 uncultured bacterium | reverse complement strand
CACCGAGACCGACAAGGCCATCCAGGCCTACTTCAACACCGGTCCCGGCGGCAGGACTACAAGCACCGACGGCAGGGACTGGAGTCTGTCGAATCCCTGCAACCGGCCCCCTCAAGCCAACCCGTATCTGCGAGCGGCCGTGATTCTTGAGGACTATGTCAAGAGCCGCGATATCTACAAGTGCCCGAGCGCCAAGATCACGAACGGCGCGGGATTCATCGTCCCGATGGGCCGGGATGGATACTGGCCGAACAACTACGCCGACTACACTTGGTGGCAGACGGACCATGACATCGGTCCGTGCTACGTCGCCTGGCCGGTGGGCTGGGGCGGCGACGTCACGGATAGCTTTGTCCAGCACGCGCTGGCTGCGACCGGCTACGGCAGCGCCTCAATGCAGGGAGCCGGGGCTGGCGTTTTCGTGGCTGGCATCGGCTTCAACACTAACCTGACCGGTCTGAACCTCTCCAACGTCGAGGACGCGGGCCGCTACTTCGCGATCGGCGACGCTGGCAGGCAGATGGAGATCTGGGAGACGGAGGTGTCCGCCTATCCGGACACCTGCGGGTTCAACGGCTGCGGCAATTCTTCGTCGTGTCCGCCCCCCATCTGCATATCCTGGACCTCTGTGGACTGGGTGAACTGCTCCTGGTCGCAGGCCTGCGGCGTGTCCTACGAATTGGGCATTAAGATGATGAACGACGCGAGCCTGCGCAAGAAGTACACCCGTCACATGGGCGGTTCCAACGTCGGGTTCTTGGATGGCCATGCCAAGTGGTATCTGGCTGACGTCCTCACGACCCAGGCCCCGCCGTTCAAGAATCCGATCTTCGAGGGCATCTACTCCGAATGGCCCGGCAGTCCTGACTTCCTGCTCCGGTAGTCCTGACTACTAGCTCGGACTGCTAGCTGCAAAGACGGCCTAACCGGCGGAGCGCCCCTCGGGGCGCTCCGCCCTTTTCTTGCCTCCCACCCGGCTCGCTGGTATACTCCTCTTTCGGGAATCGGGAATAGGGAATCGGGTATCGGAACGGCCCAGTGTGTGACCCGATTCCCTATTCCCGATTCCCGAACCAGGATAGCCCGCCCATGAAGACCCACGCCGCCCGCGAGTCGCGCCTCGCCCAGCTCGTCGCCAGGGCCAGAAAGAACCTATCGCAGAGCAAGTCCCCCCGCGCCGGCTTTACCGCCAGAGAGGCGGAGGAGCTGGCCGCCCGCTACTCAGTCAACCACGACCTTCGGGACGCGGAGGGCTTCCTGACCGAGAGCCGCCTGGCGATCCACAACCCCGACACGCCCCGGCCGTGGCTTCACCTCATGACCAGCAATCATAACCGCGAGACCGCGATCGCGGGCTCGTTCTGGGACCCGACCGGCCTCGGCTTCCTGTGCTATGACAGCGTGCTCGCGGGGCCGGTCACCTCCCACAAGGACGCGAGCTATGTCCCCACCGCCCCCCGCGCCTCCGACGTGCGTGAGTTCTTCCTGCGCGAGGGAGGCAAGAAGCCGGTCATCTGGCCCATGGTCCCCCAGATAGGCCGCGACCTGGAGGCCTACTCGGACTACTCCTGCGAGTTCGGCCTGGGATGGGTGAAGCTGGGCAGCGCGCGGCATCAGCTTCACGCCGACCTCCGCGTCTTCGTCCCGGTGGACGACCCATGCGAGGTGTGGACTATCGCCCTCACCAACCTCTCGGCGAAGACGCGCACGCTGCAACTCTTCGCGCGCGTCAACTGGGGCCTGGAGACGCATCCCGCCTACTACTTCGACCCGCGCGTCGTCTCCGAGGGGCGCTGCCTCAAGGACCTCCGCGCGCTGATCGCGCTCAACCACGACAAGTCCAACGCGCTGCCGCGCACCGGCTTCATGATGTCGAGCGCCGCCTTTCAGGGCCACGATCTTTCCGGCGAGGACTTCGTCGGGGGCGGACGGGCGCGCTGTTTCCCGCGCGCGGTGGAGGAGGGCCGGTGCCGCAACTCGCTGGGCCGCCAACCCTACCTCGGCCTGGTCGGGGCCTTGCAGTACGATCTCGCTCTCGCCTCGGGCGAATCCAAGACCATCCACGTGCTGGTCGGCCGCACTGACCGCGAACCCGACGCCTACCGCACCCACCTCGCCGGGCTGCGCAAGAAGTTCCTCTCCGCCCGCGGCGTGGAGCAGGAGTTCGCGCGGCTCGAGGCCTCCTGGCGCGAGATGCTGGATCGGGTGGTGGCCCAGACGCCGGATGAGGAAGTGGATCGCGTCTACAACGTCTGGCTCAAGTACCAGCAGCACAACACCGCCCGCCTCACCCGCGCCCTGGATCAGATCGGCTACCGCGACGTATTGCAGGACCTGCTCGGCCTGTGCAACTTCAACCCGGAATACGTGCGCGCCCACCTGCCCACCGTGCTCAATTACCAGCTCCGCGACGGTCGCGCTATCCGACAGTTCTTCCGCTATCCCGGCACCAAGGCCCCCAATGACGAGCGCATGTACGCCGACAGCCCAGCCTGGATCGCCGACACTCTGGTCACCTACCTGGAGGAGACCGGGGACTTCGACCTCCTCGAGGAGCAAGTCGGGTTCTACGACCTCGCCACCCACCGGCCGGACAACTCGGTCACCAAGTCCGTCTACGAGCACGCCCTCATGGCGCTGGAGGGGCTGTTCAAGAGTCGCGGCCAGCATGGCCTCTGTCTCATCGGGCACGGGGACTGGAACGACGCGCTGGACGGCCTCTCCAAGCGCGGCAAAGGGGTGAGCGTCTGGCTCTCCATCTGCCTGGTGTTCGCCTCCCAGCGGATGCTCCGCCTCGCCCGCTATCTGGGCGACAAGAAGGCGAGCAAGTCGCTGGAGGCCATCATCACCACCATGACCAAAGCCGTGAATGACGCGGCCTGGGACGGCGATCACTACGTCTTCGGGTTCAACGACGACGGGATCGTGATGGGGTCGGACACTAGCGAGGAGGGAAAGATCCACGCTACCGTCAACACCTGGGCCCTGTTCACCGGCGTGGCCGCGGCGGCGGGGCGCGAGAAGCAGGTGCTGAAGGCCTTACAGCGCCTGTGGTCGCCCATCGGCACCGTTCTCACCACCCCACCCTACACTCAGAGGAGTCGCGAGTTGGCGGGGCGGATCGCGGATATCCTGCCGGGGCAGTTCGAGAACGGGGCGATGTACACTCACCCGCACTCGTTCTTCCTCTACGGCCTAGTGACCACCGGCCGCGCCGACCAGGCCTACCGGGAGATGAAGCTCTCCCTGCCTGGCAATACCTTCCCGGACATTGGCACCGGCGCCCCGCATCAGCAATCGAACTTCGCGGTCGGCCCTTCCCACCCGAACTTCGGGACGAATCTGTACAGCAACTTCTCCGGCTCCACCGCCTGGTATCTGCGCGCCATTGACCGCATGTTGGGCGTCATCGCGGACTTCGACGGCTTGCGGATCGCGCCCGCCGCCCCGACCGCCTGGAAGGAGTACCGCCTGCGCAAGCAGTTCCGCGGCCTGGAGTTCGACTTCACCTTCCACCACAAGAGCGGCAGGAGCCGGGTCAGCTCAGTTACCGTCAACGGCCGGCCTCTCGCGCCCGTGGACGGGGGGTACAAGATCTTGCTGACCGGCCTCGATCCCGGCCGCAGGATCGTTGTTGACGTCGTGATGTGATGCTCGTCGGGGGCGCGGCCCGCCGCGCCCCCATCCCTCAGGTTCCGCGACTGCGCGCCAGGGCTTCCGTCTCATCGTTCCCTTGCTCTATCCCGTGCCGGGAGGCAAGTGAGGACATTGGCAGGCCATGTTCGCTTCTCCTCCCTCCGCTGTGTCGGCCTTATGACAGGTGGCTCGTTCCCGACTTGACCCAGGGAGTCGGTTCGCGTCATGCTGATATCAATCGTGGGCGAGGGTGCGCATCTCGGGACTGCCTGTTAGGGGGGCCATAATGACTGTGCGACGCTTGCTTATTGGAGTGTGGTTCGTCGGGCTGCTGGCGCTTGCCGTCTCCGCGGCGGTCGCCGACCCGGTCACCGCCCGCATTACGTTGACCGACGCGGGGTTGCAGACCAATGGCGGCAGTTGGTGGCCGACGCTGAGTGCGGACGGACGATTCATGGCCTATCACTCCTGGGCCGACAATATCACGGCCGGTGACACGAACTGGGTGTACGACGTGTATGTGCTGGACCGGCTCTTCGGCGTCAGCCACCTGATCTCGGTCTCGCAGGACGGCGTGGTGGGAGACAAGGAGTCGCTCTATCCCGCGATCAGCGCCGACGGGCGGGCGGTCGCGTTCTGTTCTGAAGCCGATAACCTGGTTCCCGGCGACGCCAACGGGTTGCGCGATATCTTCGTGCGCAACTGGACCACGGGGGTCACCGAACTGATCTCGGTCTCCACCTCGGGAGAGCAGGCGGACGCACCGTGCGACCGCCCGTGGATCAGCGGTGACGGGCGCTATGTCGTCTTTCAGTCCGAGGCCGACAACCTGGTATCCGGGGTCGGGGGAGAGCGGGCGGTGTTCCTGCGCGACCGCGTCGCGCACACCACCACCTGCGTCTCGGTCTCCTCCGCCGGCGTCCCCGCGAGCTTCCCTTCCTTCGAGCCGACCATCACGCCCGACGGGCGTTACGTCGTCTTCTCCTCTTGGGACAACGGTCTCGCCCCCGGCGATGCCAACACTACGCGGGACGTGTTCCTGCGGGACCTGCAACTGGGGCTCACGGAGCGCGTCTCCGTCTCCACCTCCGGCGCGGCGGGCAATGACCCCTCCGGCGGTCCGCGGTGCGGGATTACGCCGGACGGGCGCTTTGTCGCGTTCACGGCCATCGCGGGCAACCTCGTGGCGGGCGATACCAACGGCGTCTCCGACGTCTTCGTCCGCGATCGCCTCCTTGGGACAACGGAGCGCGTCTCGGTCTCCTCCTCGGGCGCGCAGGGAGACAGACCCTCCGGAGAAGGCGGCTATATCGTCGCCATCAGCGCGGACGGGCGCTATGTCGCCTTCTCCTCCCTCGCCGACAACCTCGTGCCTGGCGACACCAACGGCGCCTGGGATGTCTTCGTTCACGATCGCGAGACCGGAATCACCACGCGCGCCTCTGTCTCCCAGGCCGGCTTCGGGGGCAATGGAGATTCCGGGTACTACGGTCTGGCGCTGGAATCCCACGGCGCGTTCGTGGTCTTCGACTCGCTGGCGAGCAATCTCGTGGACGGTGACACCGACAATGCCATGGACGTGTACCTGCACGGCGATCCTACCCTGACCGCGGCCCCGCTGGTGGTGATCAATGGGGACGCGCTGGAGACCAACTCCACCAGCGTCATGCTCTCGAGCTACGCCGGCACCTATCCCGAGTTGCGCTATCGCGACGAAGGAGGGAGTTGGACGGCCTGGGCGCCGAGTACGGCGACGCGGGCGTGGACGCTGCCCCCCGGCGACGGGGTGAAGCGCGTCTACGTGCAGGGCCGGGACGGCGTTGACATCTCCGGGGTGGCCTGGGATGAGATCATGCTCGACACCACGCCGCCCGGAGGCGTGAGCGTCAGCATCAACTCCGGCGCGGCCGAGACGCCGGACCGGTCGGTGACCCTAACGCTCACCGCCACCGGGGCCGCGCGGATGCGGCTCCGCAACGAGGGCGAGGCCTGGTCGTGGTGGAGGCAGTTCTCGATCACCGCCGAGTGGACCCTCTCGGCCGGCCCCGGCGTTAAGCGCGTCTCAGTGGAGACCCGGGACGAAGCGGGCAACCTCTCGGCCGAGGTGTACGACGAGATCCTGCTCAACCCCACGCCTCCGACGGGCCTGGGCGTGCTCATCAATGGCGACGACGACGCCACCAACAACCCGGCCGTCACGCTCCAGTTCAGCACGCTGGATGCGGTGGAGATGCGTGTGCGGGACGACGGGGGCGCGTGGACCAGTTGGGAGCCGTTCGCCGCGACCAAGCCATGGGTCCTCCCCGGTGGCGATGGGGTGAAGCGCGTCTACGCCCAGGGCCGCTCCGCCGATCTCGCCGAGTCGCCGGAGACCTGGGACGAGATCGTGCTGGACACCGCCCCTCCCAGCGACGTGCTCTTGAGCATCAACAACGACGCGGGGTTCACCAATACCACCTCGGTTACGCTCACCCTCACGGCCACCGACGCGGCCGAGATGCGGTTCCACAATCAGCCCGAGGCGTGGTCCGCCTGGGAGCCAGCGGCGCTCCACAAGGAATGGATGCTCCCGGTGGGCGACGGGTTGAAGCGCGTCTACGTGCAGGTGCGCGACGAGGTCGGGAACGAATCGCCGGAGGTGTACGCGGACATCATCCTCAATACCCAGCCGCCCACGGGGCTGGCGATCTCCATCAACGGCGGCGCCGCCACGACCATCTCGCATCACGTCACGCTCACCCTCTCCGCCACCGGCGCGGCGGGGATGCGCTTCCACAATGAAACAGACGTCTGGTCTGACTGGAGACCCTTCGCGGCCACGACGCCGTGGATGCTCTCCGGCCCGCGCGGCGCCAAGACCGTCACCTTCCAGGCCCGCGACGCGGCGGGCAATCTCTCCGGCGAGGTGTCCGGCGGCCTCGCGCTGGTCAACTTCCCGGACGTGCCCGAGGGCTACTGGGCCTACTCGCAGATCATGTCCTGCGTGGACGCCGGGGTGGTGGGCGGCTACGCGGACGGCTACCGTCCCGAGGAAACCGTGAACCGCGCCCAGATGGCCGTCTACATCTCCCGCGCCCTGGTGGGCGGGGACGCCAACGTCCCTCCCGGCCCCGCGATCCCGAGCTTCCC
The DNA here is from genome assembly GCA_964620055.1 of uncultured bacterium. Lineage (GTDB taxonomy): Bacteria > Armatimonadota > Hebobacteria > Hebobacterales > Hebobacteraceae > CAZUGW01. The sequence continues at coordinate 3,203 of CAZUGW010000098.1, read as the reverse complement.
TGACGTGCCAGCCGGCTACTGGGCCTACCGATACATCGAGTACGCCAAGACTGCGAGCATCGTGCATGGGTACCGGGACGGCTACCATCCCGAGGAGACCGTGAATCGCGCCCAGATGGCGGTCTATGTTGCGCGCGCCATCGTGAATCCCACCGGGGACGCCGGCCTCGCCGGCTACACCCCGCCGAGCACGCCGACCTTCCCAGACGTTCCAACCGACTTCTGGGCCTATAAGTACATCGAATACTGCAAGGCCCAGGGCGTCGTGGGCGGTTACGGGGACGGCTATCGCCCCGGCGAACCCGTCACGCGGGCGCAGATGGCAGTATACGTGGCGCGGGCCTTCCAGTTGCCGTGACCCGCGGCGCTGGCTTGGCGACGGCGGCCGCAGGACCTCCCGGCCGGGCGGTGGAAGTAGTATGTCGTCATGAACGCCATCCCCCATCGCCATCGCACTCCCATCATGCTCAAGGAGATTCACGCCGCGCCGGAGCGCGTCGAGATCCTGCTGGCGCGGGAAACGGACCGGCTCGACCAGGCCCTGGCGCGGTTCCGCGGTAACCCACCGCCGCTGATCTTCGTCGCCGGCCGCGGCACCTCGGACAACGCCGCGGTGTTCGGCCGCTACGTCTTCGAGCACTTCGCCGGCATCCCGGTGTCGGGCGCGGCGCTGTCGCTGTTCACCCTCAACCCCGCGCCGATGCATTTGAAGGGCGCGCTCGCCATCGGTCTCTCCCAGTCCGGCGAGAGCCCGGATGTCGTCAAGGCGATGCGCGCGGCCCGCCGCGCCGGGGCCTTCACCGTGGCAGTCACCAACACCACGGGTTCCTCGCTCACGAAGGAGGCCGATCACACGCTCCTGCTCCACGCCCAGAAGGAGCGCGCGGTAGCGGCTACCAAGACCTATCTCGCCGAACTCGTGGCCATGGTGATGATCTGCCGCGCCATTGGCGGAAGCATCGCCGAGGCCCACGTCGCCGCCCTCCCCGACGCGATTCGCGCCGCGCTGAACTGCGACGCGGCGATCCGCAACCTCGCTCCCTACTTCCGCTATGCCGCGAATTGCCTCTGCCTCGCCCGCGGGTTCAACTTCTCCACCGCCCGCGAGATCGCGCTCAAGCTCCAGGAGACCTGCTACCTCAAGGCGGAGGGCATGTCCGCCGCCGACTTCCTGCACGGTCCCATCGCCATGCTCGACGAGATGACGCCCATGCTCCTCTTTGCCCCGGCCGGGCCGACCGCGAAGTTCATGCTCGGCCTCGCCCGCCGCCTCCGCGCGCAGGGCGCGGACGTGATCGCCTTCACCAACCAGGAGCACATCGCCCGCGCCGCCACCACCGGGATCTACTGCCCGGTGAAGATCAGCGAAGGCCTCTCTCCCATTCCGCTCTCCACGCTGGGCCAGCTTTTCGCCTGCCACCTCGCGGTCGAGCGCGGCCTTAACCCCGACGCCCCGCGACGGCTGACGAAAGTGACGAGAACACTCTGATCACAGGGGGATGCCGATGCTACGCATGATGCTGATGTTCGCCTCCACGATGTTGCTCGTCGGCTGTCAGCGCGCGCCGACCCCGCCGCCCGCGCCCGCTCCGCCACCCGTGACGGCCGCGCCCACGGCGCTCGCCCCGCCCACCGCGGAGCAGCTCGAGGCGGCCAAGAAAGCAGGTAAGATGCAGGTGAAACTGGAGACCGACAAGGGCGAAATCGTGCTTGAACTCGACGGCGCGGCCGCGCCGCTCACCGTCGCCAACTTCGAGAACCTGGTGAAGTCGGGCTTCTACGACGGTATGCCGTTTCACCGCGTCGAACCCGGCTTCGTCATCCAGGCCGGCGACCCGGCGCAGGTGGGCAAGCCGCCGGTGGGGTTCACTATCCCAGACGAGACCTCGCCCCTCAGACACGACAGGGGCGTGATCGCCATGGCCCGGCTCTATCGGGGCCCGCAGATGGTCCCGAACTCGGCGAGCACGCAGTTCTACATCACCCTCGCCCCCACGCCCCACCTCGACCGCTACGGCTTCACGGTCTTCGGCCGCGTCCCGAAGGGAATGGACGTGGTCGAGAAGATCGCGGCAAACGATAAGATCACGCGCGCGACGATCCTGTAGCCTGCAAATGACGGGGGGCGCGGCTCCCGCCGCGCCCCCGCTGCTGTTTCTGCTCTACCTGCGACCCTACGGTGTGATCGTGAAGGCCGGCTTGCGCGCGACCTCACGGAACGCGCCGGTGGTATCCTCGACGCTTACGACCAGAAGGTACGCCCCCGGCGTGAGGCCCCCGGGAATGTTCCAGGGCAGCACGAAGTGCGGATCGCCGGTGGCCATCGCGTCGGCCTGCGCGTTGCTGATGTCAGTCGGGCTGAGGGAGAGGGTGGTGGTGTAGCTGCCGGTGGCCGGCGTGGTCGGGCCCGAGGCGAGGCGCAGCTCGAACTTCACGTCCCAGGTCCCGCCGAAAGCCAGACCAGCTCCCAATCGCAGCGCGTCGAAGGCGACGTAGGCGTTCCCGGGGTCGGCCGCGGGTCCAGTGGCTTCGCTCGCCCAGCCGCAGGTCCCCGTCGTCGCCTCCGCCGTGACCGCCGGCCCCGCGAGCACGACGGCCGCATCGGTGGGTCGGACGAAGGCGCGGTAAACGAAGACGGCCATCTGGTCCCGCGTCACGGCCGTGACCGGCCGGTACGTTCCGTCGGAGTAGCCCCCCACAACGCTCTGCGTCACCGCGTACTCCACATACTTGAAAGCCCAGAAACCAGTCGGCACATCGCTAAAGGTGGCGACGCCGGGGCCGGTGGGAACGCCGCTGTCGCCTCCGGCCAGGCCGCGGGCCATGAACACCGCCATCGCGTCGCGATTTACGGTTGCGGCGGGGCGGTACGTGCCATCGGAGTAGCCTCCCACAATACTGGCGTCCACGCAGGCCTGGATCTGGCCGGCCGCCCAAGACCCCAGGGGGACGTCCGAGAACAGGCCGGTATAGCTGCCCAGGGGCAGGTCCAGGGCGCGCTGGACGAACACCGCCATTTGATCGCGCGACACGGTGACGGTGGGCCGGTAGGTGCCATCGCTATATCCGCCCACGATCGCCGGCACGCGACCGGCGCATTCCTCTACGTAGAACCGCGCCCACGCGCCGGGGGCGCCGGGGGCGATCTCGGGGAAGCGGGAGACGACGATATCATGGGAGGCGAGGCCTCCGGTCAGCGGGAC
>CAZUGW010000097.1:5372-9969 GCA_964620055.1 uncultured bacterium | reverse complement strand
GTGGCCTGGGCGAGGTCTTTCTCGGTCAGTGCGGAGCGGCCCTGCGTGGTCGCGGTTAGGGTCAAGAGACGATGTCTTTGCTGCTCGCCGATCTCGCCGAAGCCGACCTCCTCCCCCGCCAAGAGCCGCTGGAGGCTGGGAGCATCAACGTACAGCAGCATCGGCGCGAAGACTCCAGAGGCGTAGCGCCACCGCGTGGGAAGGAGACTGGCATAGGCCTGGAGGAAGTCCATTTCTCTCGTCAGAGAGAGGAAATCCCCCAGTGGGCGGACAAGGCGAAACTCGGGATAGTGCCCTCCTCTTTGAGGGTGGCGAAGCGGCCCAGGGGTTTGCTCCAACCCGCGCTTGACCTCCAGTGGCGGGAGCTACGCTCCAGCGCCTCACGCACCGTCTGCTCCTTCCTCAGCTCGGGTGGCGCCGGCACGCTTCGGCTCTGCGCGCATTCCGCGAGCAGTGGGATGGCGGCTTGTTCGGCGATGTTCACGAGGACCTCGCCCAGGGAGACGGAGTCGGGGAGATTGCGACACGGGATGACATGACGATCCAACGTCTCCTTGTCGCTCCAATCGGCGCCGACCTTACGGAGAGCAGATAGCCGCTCACGATCCATCTTCGAGGCCTCCTCCTGCTCCTGTTGCCTGGCCTCGGCCGCGAAGACGGGTTCGAGCTTGGCGATACTCGCTTTGATCTCCTCCACAGTGGGGGTCGGATGGGTTCGCCGGAAGATCTGCTGAAGGGCGCTCGCGCGATTGCCCTCTTTCGCTCTGATCGGTAGCACAGGCGTGGACATGTGGGTGTCAGGGACGCTGAATCTGATGCAGACGCCGCCGCTTTCCCAAGAGAGATTGATGGTCGCGTGGTCCCATCGCTCCTGCCAGGTGCGATAGAGAGTGACGGAACCGGGATCGGGATGGAACGGGCGCGGCCCGTAGTAGTCGTTGCTCTGGAACTCGCCGCGCGCGGCGCGCTCCAGATGATCGCGGAGGCCGGTGGGCAGGTCGGCAACACGGAAGTAGAGATGACGAACCGTCATCAGGCGGACATCGCGGTCGGACAGGCTAGTGAGGAAAGGTAGGAGTCCCTGGTAGAGAGGGTTGAGCCGACAGGCGACCAACCAGGGATCGGAGTCCCCGTATCTCTCGACCAACTGGTCAACTGGTACAGAGAGAGCTTCCCTGTATTCGCGTAGCCGGTGGGTGGCCGCCTTCACAGTCTCGGGGTCGGCTTCGGGCGAGAACATGAGGTCGAAACTGCCAAAGCGAGCGAGCGCGTCCGCCTCCGCCTTCCGGAGAGCACTCGTCTTCCGTAGCTGGTAGCCTGCCGGATCGCCCTGCGTCCACCACTCGCAGGCGGTGAAGGCGGCCAGTTCGGCCATCACATCCTTCAACCGAGTCGGCGGAAGGTACACGGTGATGGGTCGAGCGCGCAGATCCTCATCGCATGCAAGCGGCGCCTGAGACAGCGCGGTGAGATGAGAGATGACTGTCCCCAGGTCGCTGTCCGGGAGAGAAAGAGACACAACACGCTCGAGCCGCGGGTCTGCGTCGAGGCCGCCGCGCGAAAGCTGGGGTTGCCAGACGGGCGTGACCTGAGCGGCACGAGATGGAGGGATGGTCGTCAGCAATCCGACCCACAGCAGGGCGGCGCAGAGAGATCGAGCCTGGCGGCGCATGGTGTCCTCCCTCCCAGATGGTAGGTCATGATTCGTGGCAAGCAGCAGATGTCCTGCCTGGGTCGTGGTGTGCCGTAACTCTCAAGATACGCCGATCCTGTGATTGCGAAAGGCTACGGATGAAGGCGGGACTCGAGAGAGCGTAAGGCGGTACGCAGGTGAGAAGCTACGGCACCGACTCAGCCGAAAAGAAGCTGGCTGCCGGACTAGGGCTCGAACCTAGGACCTACTGATCCAGAGTCAGTCGCTCTACCAACTGAGCTATCCGGCAGTACGGGAAGACTATCACGGCCTGAACGAAGAGTCAACAGCGCGCGGAGACACGCGAGCAAGGCCTAGCCCTTCTTCATCGCCCTCTCGATCTTCGCCCAGGTATCTCGCAGCGTCGCCGTGCGGTTGAAGCAGAGCCGCTCGGGAGTGGAGTCGCGGTCTACGCAGAAGTAGCCGAGACGCTCGAACTGGTAGGAGGCGCCGACCGAGGATCCGAGGACGCTGGGCTCCACGTAGCAGGGGACCACTTCCAGTGAGTTCGGGTTCAGATTGGAGAGGTAGTTCTGCCCCTCCTCCACCTCATCCGGGTTCGGCTTGAGGAAGAGGTGGTCGTACAACCGGGCCTCGGCCTGGATCGCGCGGGCGGCCGACACCCAATGCAAGGTGGCCTTGGCCTTGCGACCATCGGGCGCGTCGCCGCCGCGGGTCGCGGGGTCGTAGGTGCAGTGAATCTCGGTGATCTCGCCGGCGGCATCCTTGACGACACCCGTGCAGGTGATGAAGTAGGCGTTCCGCAGGCGCACCTCCCGACCCGGGGCCAGGCGGTGGTACTTCGGCGGCGGGTCCTCGCGGAAGTCGTCGCGCTCCAGGTACAGCTCTCTCCCGAAGGGTACCTTGCGCCTTCCTGCGTCCGGGTCCTCCGGGTTGTTGATGACGTCCAGTTCTTCCACCTGACCTTCGGGGTAGTTGGTGATGACTATCTTCAGCGGCCGCAGCACCGCCATCACGCGCGGCGCGCGCTGATTCAGATCGTCCCGGAGGCAGTCCTCCAGCACCGCGACGTCCACGATGTTGTCTATCTTCGCGACCCCGGCCCTCCGGCAGAATTCGCGGATCGCTTCCGGCGTGTAACCGCGCCGGCGCAGACCCGCCAGCGTGGGCAGCCGCGGGTCGTCATAGCCTACGACGTGACCGCCGTCTACCAACTCGATGAAGCGACGCTTGCTCATGACCGTGTGGGTCATGTTCAGCCGTGCGAACTCGATCTGGCGCGGATGGTAGATGCCGAGTTGATCCAGGAACCAATCGTAGAGCGGGCGATGGTTCTCGTATTCCAGCGAACAGAGCGAATGGGTGATCCCCTCGATCGAATCCTGCAGACCATGCGCCCAGTCGTACATCGGGTAGACGCACCACTTGGAGCCCTGGCGATGGTGCTCGGTATGTCGAATCCGGTACATGACGGGATCGCGGAGGAGCAAGTTGGGCGCGGCCATGTCTATCTTCGCGCGGAGGGTACGCGCGCCGTCCGGGAACTCGCCGGCCCGCATCCGCGTGAACAGGTCCAGGTTCTCCTCCACGCGGCGGCTGCGGAAGGGGCTTTCCACCCCCGGCTGGGTCAGCGTGCCGCGGGTCTGGATCAGTTCCCCGGGTGAGAGGTCGCAGACGTAGGCCTTGCCCTGCTTGATGAGTTCCAGGGCCCACTCGTACTGCTGTCCAAAGTAGTCGGAGCCGAAGAACAGCCGGTCCCCCCAGTCTACCCCCAGCCAGCGGACATCCTCGATGATCGCCTCGACGAACTCCTGCTCCTCCCTGGCGGGGTTGGTGTCATCGAACCGGAGATTGAAGAGGCCGCCGAATTCCTGGGCGATGCCGTAGCTGATCCAGACGGCCTTCGCGTGGCCGATATGGAGATAGGCGTTGGGCTCCGGAGGGAAGCGCGTATGGACGCCGGCGAATCGCCCGGAACGTAGATCCTCGGTAACGGCCTGGCGGATGAAGTTCATCGGCGGCGGCGGGCGCCTGAACCTGTCTTCTTCAAGATGCGACGAGCCCATAGCTATAGCTCCATCCAGGGTGCGAGTCTGCAAGGTCCTTCGCCGGGGCGGTAGGGCGTCCCTCCTTATAGCGCCCCGGCCCGGCGCAATGCGCCGGGCCGGGGTAGTGAGACCGAGTGGTAGGTAGGCTGCTAGTTATCCAGCCAGAGCTTGATCCGCACCAAGTCGGCGTACTGATCGTAGCTGTTGTTGTTGCCGCCGGTCGGGCAGCCGCAGAAGTTCACGTCCATCTGTCCGCCGGAGCTGAGGTAGCTGGAATCGGCCGCGCTCCAGGTGATGGACTTGTCCGTCGTGGTCCACAGCCCGTTGTAGAGCTGCGTCCAGGTACCGTCGCTTTCCTTCTTGATCCAGCACAGGAAGCTCGGGGTGTCGGAGCGGCTATTCTTGCCGTTGTAGTCGAAGATCACGTTACCGACGTGCGAGGGGGTGTAGCTCGTCGCCCAGGTGTAGTGCGCCGAGTACTTCTTGGTGGCGGAGTCGGCGCGGATCTGCATGTAGGAGGAGTCGTCCGCCTGCACGTTGGTGAGCGTTCCCGCGATCAGCGTGGACGGAGCGTTGGTGTAGGTCTCCCAGGAGGTGGGATAGACCGAGACCTCCCGGAACACCCGGATGTAGTTGGTCTTGGTCATGGTGTTCGAGCCGGCGGAGTTCGTGGCCGTCAGCGCTACCGTATAGAGGCCCTGGGTCGTATAGGAGTGGCTCGGGTTCTGGGCCGTCGAGGTCCCGGCATCGCCGAAGTTCCAAGACCAGGAGGTCGGACCGTTGGTGGAGGTGTCGGTGAAGTTCACCGCCAGGGTCTTGAGACCGCTGGTCACATTCGAGGTGAAGTTCGCCACCGGCGTGTTCAACTGCAGCCGGAAGCGCATCAGATCGGAGG
>CAZUGW010000097.1:0-5362 GCA_964620055.1 uncultured bacterium | reverse complement strand
TGTTCGAATCCGCGTTGCAGCCGCAGAACCGGAAGCCGATCACTCCGCTGGCGTTCATGTAGGTGCTGACCGCGGTGGTGTTCCAGGAGTAGGAGGTCTCGCTGGTGGTGGGCCACCAGGCGCCGAGATTCACCCAGGCGCCACTCGCGTTGCGAGCCCAGACGACGCTCCAGTTTGTCGGGCTGACGCTGCTGCTCGACTTGGCGACGTACTCGAGGGTGATCTTGGAGACCTGGCTGGGCGTGTAGACTGTGTCCGCAGTGTACCAGACGGCGTACTGGTGGTTGGAAGTATCGCTCTGCATGACCATGTAGAGGTCGTCGTTGGTCCGCAGGTCAGTGAGACCTCCGGAGATCACCGCGTCGGCCCGATCTGCCCCGTAGGTGTCCGGATAGACGATCACCTCGCCCACGGCCGAGACTGTGATGTAGTTGGTCAGGGTCTTGGTGTTGCCGCCGCCGGAGTTGGTGGCCGTCAGAGTCACCGTGTAATCGCCCGCGACCGTGTAGGTGTGGCTCGGGTTCTGCACCGTGCTCGTATTGCCGTCGCCAAAGGTCCAGGACCAGGAGGTCGGCACGTTGGTGGAGGTGTCGGTGAACTGCACCACGAGCGACACCGGGCCGTTGGTAGGCGTGCCGGTGAAGTTCGCCACCGGCGGTTGCGTGGTGACGTTGATATAGCCGGTCTGAGTCTTGGTGTTGTTCCCGCCCACATTGGTGGCGGTGAGGGCGACCGTGTACGATCCCGCGTTCGTGTACGTGTGGCTCGGGCTGCGGGTGGTGCTCGTGCCGCCGTCCCCGAAGGTCCAGGACCACGAGGTCGGAGTGTTCGTGGAGGTGTCAGTGAAGGTCACGGCCAGCGGCTCCTGGCCGGTGGTGGGCGTGCCGGTGAAGTTCGCCACCGGCGCGACGGCCACGGTGATGTAGCCCGTCTTGGTGTTGGTGTTGGAGCCCCCGGCGTTCGTCGCCGTCAGCGCCACGGTGTAGGAGCCGGCCGCGGTGTAGGTGTGGCTTGGATTGCGGGTCGTACTTGTGCCGGTGTCCCCGAAGGTCCAGGACCAGGAGGTCGGGGAGTTGGTGGAGCTGTCGGTGAAGGCGACCACCAGTGACGGGGCGCCCGAGGTCGGCGTGCCGGAGAAGTTCGCCACGGGCGGAGTGGCCACACTGATGTAGTTGGTCTTGGTGTTGGTGTTGTTGCCGTAGGCATTGGTAGCGGTGAGGGCCACCGTGAACGAGCCGTTCGTGCTGTAAGTGTGGCTCGGGCTCTGCGCGGTAGAGGCGCCGGTGTCCCCGAAGGTCCAGGACCAGGAGGTCGGGCTTCCGGTAGAGCTGTCGGTGAAGGCCACCGTCAGCGGATTCGCCCCGGAGACCGGGTTCCCGGTAAAGTTCGCCGTCGGCGCGGTGTACACGTTGATGTAGTTGGTCTTCGTGTTGGTGTTCGACCCGCCGCCGTTGGTCGCGGTCAGCGCCACCGTGTAGGCCCCTGCGTTGCTGTAGGTGTGGCTTGGGCTCTGCGCGGTGCTCGTATTGCCATCCCCGAAGGTCCAGGACCAGGAGGTCGGGCTTCCGGTGGAGGTATCGGTGAAGGCCACCGTCAGCGGCTTGCCGCCGCTGGTCGGCGAGCCGGTGAAGTTCGCCGTCGGCGCGGTACCGAGCACCCACAGGTCAATCTTCACCAGGTTGGCGGAGTGGCTGTAGTTATTGGAGTTGATCGGGCAGCCGCAGAAGGTGATCTGCATCACCCCGCTGGGACTCCTGTAGGCCGCTGTGTTGGTGGTGGTCCAGGTCATGGTCTGGTCCGACGTGCTCCACGTCGAGCCGCCCAGAACGCTGGTCCAGGTGCCGTTGTTCTCCTGCTTGATCCAGGAGAGGAAGTTCGGCGTGTCGCTGGCGCTGTTCTTCGCCTTGTAGGTCAGGGTTAGCCGCGTCACGTTGGCGGGCGCATAGCCGCTGTGCCAGGTGTAGTGGCCGGAGAACTTGTGGCTGACCGAATCGCACGCCATCACCATGTAGGTGGAGTCGTCGGCCTGCACGCTGGTCAGACTTCCCGAGGTGATGGTGGTCGGTGCGTTGGTGTAACTCTCCCAGGCGTCGGGATACACCGTCACCTGCGTCCCCGAGCTCCAGTTCGGGACGATCTTGTAGACGCGCGTGTCGTTCGCGCTGGTGCTCGGGGTGGTGATGGTCAGGTTGCCGCCGCTGTACCCGCGGGTGACCGCGCCGCCGTAGACCAGCTCCGACACCGTGACATCCGGATTGGTGGGCCAGCCCAGCGGCGCGCTCTGCACCGTGATCGTGGTGGAGCCCGTCGTGGTCGGCTGGGTGGCGATGTAGATGGTGCCGGTGGCATCCGGCCCATAGCGCTCCAGGTAGAAGTTGGAGTTACTCGTGGTGGCATTCGTCACCGGCTGCCACCCGGCCTGATCCAGGGCGTTGAAGATCGGCATCAGCCACTGGTACATGGAGCGCAGGCTCTCCGCAGTCGAGCCATCCCCCAGCCCGGGATAGACATCCATCAGCAACGTCTGCAGGACGATGGCCTGGCTCTGCGCCCCGTAGAGATAGGAGCAGCCTCTCTGATTGGCCAGCATCCGGCTGATGCTCAGGTTCTGGATGTTGCCATCGTAGTACTCGCCGACGCCGAAGAAATCGAGCCAGGGGGAGATGGCGTACATCTCGTAGCTCGGTCCGCCATTGCCCATCACCGGCCGGCTCTCCGTGACCATCTGGTCGTGCGCATACTTGGCGAACTTGATGAAATGGAACGTGGACCACATGGACACTGCACCCGGCGCGCCCTGGGCGCTGTCGCCGCACGGGACCGGAGAGAAGTCATGGGTGCCCCAGTGGTTAGTCTCGAAGTCGTGCACCGAGCCCCACCCCGCCCAGCCACCCGCGGTGGAGTCGTGGTAGAGGCCGCTGAAGTGCTGGCCGCCCGTGGGGAAGTTCCCCCACGAACTGTACCATTCCCAATACTTGTCGCTCTGTCCGCGGTTGCGGGCCGCCCCGCCGTTGAGGGTGAAGCTGCGCCAGTTCGGGATGTCAGGGTCGGGGTCGGTGATGTAGCGCCACGTCTCCCCGCACCCCCAGCCGCTGCCGTCCGTCCAGCGGGCGGGGTCGTCCGGCCCGACGTAGCTGCCGTTGTAGTTCTTCATCCCGGAGAGGATGATGGACTGCGCGGCCTCGCAATAGCTCTGCCCCTTGCCGGTGCACTCCTTGCCCCAGTTGCTGGAGTTATCCTGGGCTCGCGTCTCGAGGTAGTTGGTGTCGAGCGAGCCCCAGTGATAGCACCAGGCCTCGTTGTACTTGCAGTCGTAGATGCCGTTGGTATCTACCCAGCTCGTGGCGAAGTTGTTCGTCTCCAGGTACTTGATGGCGAAGTCCGAGGGCGTGCTGGGATAGTACCCATAGTCCACCAGCCAGTTGCCGCCCGGGCTGATCTTGGTGAACCAGGCCGGGAAGAAGGTGTAGACGCGGGCCACCGCGCTCCGATCCCCCCAGGCCGGATCGTGCTGGTAGAGGATGAAACTGAAACTGGCCTGATTTGGATGCCGCGTCGTCCGCGACGTCACTCCCATTTCGATCTCGATCCAGAAGCCGCCCTGGGAGTTGTACTGGATCGCATAAGCCTGCGGCGGGTAGAACACCGGCGTCAGCGATAGACCCATCGTGGTCGCGGTGGTCTTGGTGATGGCGCCGAAGGGGTTATCGGAGAGGTCCGGGTGACGGGCCTGATGGAAGTGGGAGTTCACGAAGTACCAGTTGCCTGACCCGTTGGTGATGGTCCGGGAGGCGTTGATATGGTCCCACCACTTCCACCCGTTTCCATCCACAGGGATGCGGAAGTAGAGAATGAAGCTGTGGTCCGTGCCCGAGCCGGTGGCGGTCCCGTCCACCTTGATGTAAGGGAGGCCGCCGGTCAGGGTGATGTTGAACGTGATCCCGTTGGCGGAGCCGCTGAAGTTGATGTTGCTCCCATTCTGCGTGGCGCTGCCCCGCACGGGGGTGCCGGTGTAGAAGGTATTCCGCTGCCAGGGAATGATGATGCCGTCCGTCGGGTACATAACAAACCCCCCCGTCACTCCGGCCAGCGTCGGAATCGCCGTTCCGTTGACGGTGAGGTTGTTCCACGACCCGTCGCTGTTCAGCGTCAGGGTCACCCCGTCATTCGTTGAAACGCTTACGGCCTGGGCCGGCATGGCGAGCCCGAGGCCGATTAGCACAGCTACGACGAACAACCATAGTCTTCCTCTCAAGACACACTCCCTCCCGAGGCAATGTGGGTAAGACGTGCAACGTGGAACGTGCCGCGTGAAGCGTAAAACGGCCCGACATCAGCGCGGTGTCACCCGATCGGGCCTCCTCGCTCACCCCCTTGGCGCGTCTGTAGTAGCACGCGAGACGCCCCTCTCTCGCCCTCGTCCCTCTGCAACCATTATAGTGGCAGGCGCACCCGCAAGCCTTGCACACTCACCCGACGTTCTTGTATAATCAGCCGATGACGCCCCCTGGTCAGCGAACGCGGGTGGATCTGGAATGGGTAGGTCGCGGGCGACGCCCCGACTATCAGCTCACGCCGGCCCATCCCGTCTTCGCTCACCTTCACCACCATCCGCACCCCACGTCGCTCCAGGTGGACCTCCACACCGGCTTCGAGGTCGGCATCGTGCTCACCGGCGAGCAGGAGCGGCGGATTGCCGATCAAGTGGTAGCGCTCCGCCCCGGAGATGTCTGGCTGTGCGCGATGTGGGAGCCGCACGGCTGGAGCGTCACCGCGCCGGACACGCGCGAGCTCATCCTCATCTTCCTCCCGGAGTTCCTGGGCGAGGAGATGCTGGGCGGCGTGCCCTGGACCAGCGTGTTCTCCGCGCCGCCGGGCGCGCGGCCGCGCGCGACCACCGCGGTGGCGCGCGAGTCGGTCCTCACCATCGGCCGAGAGCTGTGGCGGGAGATCGAGGAGCGGCAGCAGGCCTGGCTCTCCGCCGTCCGGCTCGGTCTGGTGCGCCTGCTCCTCACCGTGAGCCGCCACTGGGGACCGCGCAGTCACGATGACCGCGAGCGCGTTCACCCCACCACGATCAGCCGCATCATGCCCGCCCTCGACATGATCCACCGTCCTCCGCTGCGGCGCGTCACCGTCACCGAGGCCGCCGCCGCGTGCGGCCTCAGCCGCTCGCAATTCGATCTGCTCTTCCGCACGTCCATGGGGATGAGCTTCGGCCGGTTCGGGGTGCGCGCCCGACTCGCCTTCGCGGCCGGACAACTGCTCACCACCGAACTCCCCGGCGACGTGATCGCCGCCCGCTCGGGTTTCGTGGACGCGAGCCACCTGCACCGCGCCTTCGTGCGTAACTACGGGTGCA
>CAZUGW010000096.1:2758-9990 GCA_964620055.1 uncultured bacterium | reverse complement strand
GGTGTCGGCGGCGCTGTATCCGGCGTGGCGGGCGGCGAAGATGCCCCCCGCCGCGGCGTTGCGGTCTGAGTTCTAATCCAGGTAGCGAGGAAAGCAGGGAGGCGCACATGTCGAGCCAAGCGTCGGTGTACGAGTATATCGTGCGGACCAAAGATCTGCGCAAGACCTACACCATGGGCGGTACCGAGGTGCACGCCCTCGACGGTGTGGACGTGGATATCCGCCGGGGCGAGTACATCTCCATCATGGGCCCGTCGGGCTCGGGGAAGTCCACCCTCTTCAATATGATCGGCGGCCTGGACAAGCCCAGCACGGGGACCGTGTTCATTGACGAGGTGGACATGGCCCAGCTCGACGCCTTCGAGCTGGCCTGGCTGCGCTGCCGCAAGCTCGGGTATATCTTCCAGAGCTTCAACCTCATCCCGGTGATGACCGCCCTGGAGAACGTTACATTGCCCATGATCTTCGCGGGGATGGCCTCGGACGAGTCCATGGACAAGGGCATGCTGCTGCTCAAGACCGTGGGGCTGGGCGAGCGCTACGACCACAAGCCCACCGAGCTCTCGGGCGGCCAGCAGCAGCGCGTCGCCATCGCCCGCGCTTTCGCCAACGATCCGGCGATCATCCTCGCGGACGAGCCGACCGGGAACCTCGACCTGCGCACCGGCAAGGAGATCATCACCCTTCTCAAGAACATGAACGAGGAGAAGAACGTCACCGTCATTTCCGCCACCCACGACCTGAAGATGATTGACGTCTCCGACCGGGTGCTGTGGATCCGGGACGGCCAGATTGACCGGGTGGAGGAGCGCGCCGACATCAAGCTGCGCGTCGGCGAGATGGAAGGCGAGGAGAACTAACCTCGCCGCAGAGGTTTCGCGCGGGGCCGGTTCCGCCCTCGCGGAGCCGCGCCGGCCTCCTCGCGACGAAGGAGCGTACATTCAGCCATGATCCCTCCAGGTGGAAGCATAGTGCGATTGAGAGCAGAGAAGCGGAGATGCGGCCGGCGAGATTCCGGCTCCTTCTCCTCGGCCTTTCTGACGTTCTCGCTCCTGCTGCTGGTGATGGCGTTGGGATTCGTCTTCGGGCGCGTGGTGATCGCGCGCGCCTACGTGAAGACCGCCGCGGGACTCAAGAAGACCGGTGGCGGAACGGTTCCCGGGGGGCAGGCCCTCGCCGCCTCGGGCGTCGCCGGCAGTGTGGGCGCGCTGCAGAGCGGCCAGGCGACTCCACCGGACCAGGGAGCGCAGCCGGAGGGAGCGCAAGAGACGCCCGCCCCCGCGGAGCAGACGGCCCCCGCGCCCTCGGGAGAAACCAGCGGCGCGGCCGGCTCCGACGCGGCAGACCAGCCGGACACGTCCGCGCCGACCGGGGAGGGGCGCTACGCGATTCAGATCGGCGCCTTTGGTAGCGAAGAGAGCGCGCGCAAGGCCATGTCTCGGTTGACGAACGCGGGTTACCCCGCAAGAATAGAGGTTGACCGCCAGCGAAATACCTTCAAGGTGCTGACGGGGCGGTATCGGACCGAGGAGAACGCGCAGCAGGCCCTCGGCGAGCTCAAGCACGAAGGCTTCTCCGAGGCCTTCGTGGCGGCGCGGTAGCAGGGACAGATCACGATGGGAGATGTAGAGCCAGTGGGTTGTGAAAGAACGCGAGAGACGGGGGCCGTCGAGGCCGCCGAGGAGCCGGAGGTCGAGGTCCTTCAGCAGCAACTTGCACTGCTGGGGGAACAACTGAAGACGATGCGAGAGCGGTACGTGCGGGCGATGGCCGACCTGGATAACACCCGTAAGCGGGCCCGCAACGAGATGGCGGAGGCGCAGGTGCACGCCGCGGCCGGGGTCTTGCTGGACGTGCTGGCGGTGGTGGACAATCTCGAGCGCGCGCTGGAGACCATCGCCCCCGGCCCGGACTCGCCCCCGGAGACCAAGGCGATGTACGAGGGCGTGAGCCTGATCTACCGCCAGTTCTTGGACTTGCTCGCCCGCCACGGCGTGATGCCCATCGAGGCGGTGGGCCGGCCTTTCGATACGCACTTGCACGAGGCCGTGGTGCAGGTCCCCGTGACCGATGACGAGGCCGACGGCACGGTGACCCTGGAGACGCAGAAGGGCTATCTCTTCGGCGACCGCGTGCTGCGCCCCAGCCGCGTCGGGGTGGCGGTGCGAGAGGGGCCGAAAGAGGAAAAGCGCGAGGGCGAGGGAGAATCCGGCTAGTCGCCTCAACTCCTGAGAGGGGAGGGCGAAGCGCCGTCGAAGAAGGGGGCGAATGGGTGTCATCAGGAACGTGGCTTGGGAGTCAGGGCGACAGTGCCGAAGCGTAGAAGCGTGAAAAGCGGCGTAGGGGAGACCGAGCAGCCGATGGCGGCCGAGACGCCGGCGCCGGAGGAAACGGGCGCGGGGGTAGTGGAGGACGACGTCGTCCCGCCCGCCACCGACGCGGCCGCGCCCCCGGCCGAGGCCGAACCCGAGCCCGATCCAATTCCGGCGATAGTGGGTGTGACCCAAGGAGAGGACCTCATGGCGAGCAAGAGCACGAGCGCGGCAGTGATCCGGGTGATCGGCGTCGGCGGCGCCGGTTGCAACGCGGTGGACCGGATGATCGAGGCCGGGTTGCAAGGAGTGCAGTTCATCGCCGCCAATACCGACATCCAGGCCCTCAGCCGGGCCGGGGCGATGGAGAAGCTGCAGCTCGGGCCGGGCGTGTCCGCCGGGCTGGGCGCGGGAGGCAATCCCGAGGTGGGGGCGCGGGCGGCCGACGAGAGCCGCCAGGGGATTAAGGAAGTTCTGCGTGGCGCGGATATGGTGTTCATCACCAGCGGCATGGGGGGCGGCACCGGCACCGGCGGGGCGCCCATCGTCGCCGAGATCAGCCGCGAGCTGGGGGCGCTGACCGTGGCCGTGGCCACTAAGCCGTTCGCGTTCGAGCGCGGGCGGCGCCAGAGCATCGCGGAGGAGGGGCTGGACAACCTCCGCACCAAGGTGGATACGCTCGTTACCGTCCCTAACGACCGACTGCTCGGCGTGGTGCAGAAGAAGGTGACCTTGATCGAGGCCTTCCGCCTCGCGGACGAGGTGCTCCGCGAGGGCGTGCAGGGCATCTCCGATCTCATCACCGTCGCCGGCATGATCAACCTCGATTTCGCCGACGTGAAGGCGATCATGCAGGACGCCGGCCCGGCCCTGATGGGCATCGGGACCGGCCGGGGCGAGACCCGCGCGGTGGACGCCGCCCAGGCCGCCATCTCCAGCCCGCTGCTCGATACCACCATTGACGGCGCGACGCGCATCCTCTTCAACGTCAGCGGCGGCAGCGACCTCTCGCTCGCCGAGATCGAGGACGCGGCCCAGGTGATCCGCGCCGCGTCGGACTCGCCCGATACCAACGTGCTCTTCGGCGTGACCGTGTCCGACGAGCCGCAGGAGGAGGTGCGCATCACCGTCCTCGCCACCGGCTTCGAGCGCAGCCGCCGGTCCGGGCGCATGTCCGAGCCGGCCGAGGCCGCGCTCCCCACCGTGGACTCCATGCCCGGCACCGACCTCGAGGTCCCGACCTTCCTGCGCGGCCGCAACTAGACTGCCTCTCAATCCGAAAACGAAGCGGGTCCGGCCGAGGCCGGACCCGCTTTTCCTGTGCTCTCTACTTGCTTCCTATCCCTTCAGTCGCGCCGCGATCGCGGCGATGTGCTGAGGCGTCGTCCCGCAGCAGCCGCCGAGGAGGGTCACGCCCAGTTCCCGGAAGGCCGGGGCGGAGGCGGCGAAGTCCTCCGGGGTCTCCGGGAACACCGTGCCGGAATCGGTGCGCTGCGGCCGACCCGCGTTAGGCTGGGCGATCAACGGCAACCCGGTCGCCTGCCGGAACTGGGCGATGATCGCGACCATCTCGGCCGGCGAGATCGTGCCGCAGTTCGCGCCCACCACTGTCGCCCCCGCCTCCGCCAACCCCTCCGCGGCCTGAGTCGGCGTGACGCCGAAGACGGTGCGCCCGTTCGGGTCGAAGGACAGGCTAGCCGCCACGGGAAGCCCGGTCGCGGCCGCGGCGGCGACGGCGAGGCGCGCCTCCTCCAGCGCGGTGAAGGTCTCGATGATGAACATGTCCACGCCACCCTCGGCCAGCGCTCTCGCCTGTCCGTCGAAGCTCGCCCTGGCCTCGGCTTCCGTGAGGTCGCCGTAAGGTTCCAGCAGCGCGCCGGTCGGACCGATGTCTCCCGCGACGAAGAGATCGTCTCCCACCACCTCGCGCACGAGTTGCGCCCCGGCCCGGTTGAACTCCGCCGCGCGCGCGGCCAGGTTGTGACGGGCGAGGCTGATCGAGTTCGCCTGAAAGGTGTTCGTCGTGATCAGCGTCGCGCCGGCGTCGCGATAGGCGCGGTGGACGGCCCGCACCGCGTCGGGCCGCGTCACGTTGTAGGCGTCGAGCGACTCCCCGGCGGAGTGGCCGGCGGCGCTGAGCATGGTGCCGATCGCCCCGTCGCAGATCAGCAGGCCGCGCTGGAGGCGTTCTCTGAGCAGAGCAGTTCGTTCGTCTCGCGTCATCTTCCACCCCTGGACTGGTCAGCAAGGTGATGATACTCGTGTGCTCGCGGCGCGTCAAATCACCGGGAGGGGACATGATAGAGAGGCAAGATGGGCAGGAGAAAACTCCTGCCCATCTTGCAGTAACAGACATTGGCGTCTCGCCCAGGCGAAGCCACGCTTACCCGTCTGAACAGACCAGACGATCGTTCTGTTCATGAACCACTGTCTACCTACATCCTGAGCTACTCCCAAGATGCCTCCTGGAAGACGCCCGTCACTTGCCAGTAGGCAGCGGGACCGGTCGAAGAGTGAACACAAGGCGCGATAGATGTGATGCCGGCTCAGGCGCGACCTCGCCACTCAAGGCGCGGGGAAACCGCAGAAGCGGTTCCTGTCCCTTGTCAACATGCACCTCGGCCGGGAACTCGATCTTGAACTCAGTGACGGCATAGCCGAGGCCGCCTGCTTCCTCGGCAACTGTCATCCGCCTATCCGCGCGCTGGAGGCTCGACTGCAGCGCGGCAATGACTTCCGCCATTCCCAGCCATTCCCGCCTCTTGTCATCGCCCGGAGGACTACCGGGGCGCGTCATTGATCATCCCTCGTCTTCATTGTTAGATGGTTACCACCGGAACGATCGTACATTGAATCTCCAGTCCCCAGTGCGTCTTGTAGTCTATGGTTATCTTCTCCTTCAAGCTTATCCGCCAGATGTCGAGGCTGATGTCAGTCACGCTCTGGACGCTGAAGTCAGCTGAGATGTTGGCCTTGAACGTGAACTCTTTGATGACCATCGGGTCGGTGCCGGTGGACATCACTGCCTGCGCCGCGCGGGCCGATACGGCCATCGATACGATGTACGCGGACAGCTCTATCGGGTTTGCTACAGCCATCTTTGTCCTCCTCCTGTAGTTTGACAGCTAAGGTAGAAACAGTATACACACTGTCTTGACAAGGCGCAACCCCCAGAGCGGCTCCTCTCAGTACGTCACTCCTTGGTCGGAGATAATCCACTAGGTAACACTAACGGCAAGGGAACTATGGGCACGCCGCCAGGATCGGTAGGTTGGTGGCGGAAAGGAATCCAAGAGTCACTCTCGAACATCCGAAATAGGTGGGATGGGCGATTCCCGCGCGCGGAGGACAACATGAGCTTTGCTGTCATTGGTGGTACCGGGTTCTACGACTTCCTCTCGGTCGAAGTCGTGACGGTCGAGGTGAAGACGCCATACGGCGCGGTGACGCTTGACCGCGGCCGCGTGGAGGGCGTGGAGGTGGTCTTTCTCCCGCGGCATGGGAAGCAGCACAGCGTGCCTCCACACCGGGTCAACTATCGTGCGAACATCGCGGCCTTGCGCGACCTCGGGGTGAGGAACGTTCTCGCCTCCGCCGCGGTGGGGACGATGCATGTGGCGATGCCGCCAGGGTCGCTGGCCGCGCTCACCCAGTTCCTCGACTTCACCCGCGGGCGGGAGAGCACGTTCTATGATGGGGCCGACGGCAAGGTGGTGCATACCGATATGACGCAACCCTATTGCCCTCATCTGCGCGAGGAGTTGCTGGCCGCGGGGGAGGCGATAGGGGAGGGGCTGGTCACGGAGGCCGTGTACGTCTGCGCGGAGGGGCCGCGCTTCGAGACGCCGGCGGAGATCCGCATGTTCCAACAGCTCGGCGGCGATCTCGTGGGCATGACCGGGGTGCCGGAGGCGGTGCTGGCGCGGGAGGCGGGGCTGTGCTACGCGTCGGTGGCGATTGCCACCAACTGGGCGGCCGGCGTGTCGGCGGCGAAGATCGTGCACAATGAGGTAAGCGATTTCATGGGACAGCACACCCCGCGCGTGGTCGCGCTGTTCAAGCACGTCATTCGCACGCACGCCGAGATAGACTGCGCTTGCCAGGAGCGGCCCGACGCATGAGCGCAGGGGGTAGGGGAGGGGGCGCGCGTTGGTGGGCGGCATTGAGTCAGGTCCCGGGCGTCGGCGCGGCCACCATGCTGCGTCTCGCCCGCGTCTTCGGATCGCCGGAGGCCGCGCTCGCGGCCCCCGCCGAGGAATTGGTCGCGCGCGGCGAACTCACCCCGGGGCAGGCGCGCGAGGTGAGGTCTGCCGCCGAGTCCATGGACACGCTGCAGGCGCGGATCGAGGCCTACGCCCAGCAGGGGATCAGGCTCGTCGCCCTCGACGACTCCGAATATCCGCGCGCGCTCCTCGACCTGCGCAGTCCGCCGCCCCTGCTCTACGTGAAGGGGGAACTTCGCGCCGCTGACGCGCGCGCCGTAGCCATCGTCGGCACGCGCGAGCCGAACCGCGAGGGAGCCCGAGTTGCCCGCCTGCTCGCGCGTGAATTCGCGCGCCGCGGCTTCACCATCGTCAGCGGCCTGGCGCGCGGCATTGACACTGCAGGGCACAAGGGCGCGCTGGAGGGGAAGGGGAGGACCATCGCCGTGCTTGGCAGCGGACTGCTGCGCGTCTACCCGCCTGAGAACACGCTGCTCGCCCGACGCATTGCCGGGCATGGCGCGCTCCTCGCGGAGGTCCCTCCCGAGACGGAAGTGGACCGCCGCTTCCTGCTGGCACGGGATCGGATCCAGGCCGCGCTGGCGCGGGCCGTGATCGTCGTCCAAGCCTACCGCGAGTGCGGCAGCGTCGTCACCGCGCGGCACGCGGTGCAGTGCCAGAGGTTGCTCTACGGCGTGCCGTGGATAAAGGAGCCGTT
>CAZUGW010000096.1:858-2748 GCA_964620055.1 uncultured bacterium | reverse complement strand
GCACGAGTCGACCGGCGAGCCCGACCCGACCGAGCAGGGACTCGGCGCGCGCCCCATCACCACAGATAGCGATCTCGACGCCATCGCGACAGACATCGAGTCGTGGACGCCTCCTGAGGGACAGAGGGCGCTGCTCTAAGCAGCTTGCTTTCGTCGTCCCAGTAACAGAGGAAACGCAATCAGCCCCAAGCACGCGGCCAGCGACACCAGCGTGATCGGCAGCCCGACCCTCAATCCGCGCGGGCGATAGACGAACTCCACCGTGTGCTTGCCCTTGGGCAGCGCCGCTCCCATCAGCACCGTGTCCACCTCCACCAGCGGCGTCGGGCGGCCGTCGCACACCGCCTCCCAACCCGGATCCCACCGCTCGTTCAGTACCACCAACGCGTCGCCCTCCGAACTCGCCTCGATCGCCACGTGTTCGGGACGTAACTCAGCGATCTTCTTGATCTCCGCACCAACCTTCCCCGCGGGAGTGATCCCTCGGAACTCGCCAGTGACCACCGCGGCCTTCTGCAGCTTATTCGCGTCGGCCAGCGCGAGTACCTGCGACAGGGCCTCGGATTCGGAGTTGGATACGCTGACCTCCCCGACGACGAAGGCCCGCGGGAAGCTGTCCGGATTGCGATACAGCGAGAACTCGCCGATGTCGAGCCGGTCCAGGCCGGGGAGGTTCGTCCCCGCTGGCAGCGCGAAGTACCGCGCCCCCACCAGCGCCAGCAGACGCGGATCGCCGGCCTGGAACAGCCTCCCGTAGGCCTCCTGGAAGAACGGCTTCTGCTCCGGGTCCACGAATGCGGCATAGCCGCCGATGGTGCGCACGCCGTAGGACTGCGGCACGTCGGCCCCCAGCGCGAGACGCATCTGCTCCCAGCCATTGGGGTTCACGGCCCAACCGCCGGGCGGAACCCACTCCGCATCCGCCGCGAGCTTCGGCGCGAACAGCGCGCGCCACCAACCCGCGTCGCGCTTGAGCGTCTCCGCGACCTGATTCGGGTAGTAGTAGGCGTTACGACTCGTCAGCGCGGCCAGCGGGTGATCGAAGCTCCACAGATCGCCGAGCACGAGGAGCGCGATCACCGCCGCGATCATCACCTCGCGCCGCCCGACGCGCAGCCAACGCTGACGCGCGAGAGTGTCCCACCCCATCCCGGCCAGCAACGCCGCCGCGAACGTGAACACGTAGATGTACCGCGCCGGCGCGCGGAAATCGGCGAATCCCGGCACGTGTCGCAACACGTGGTAGAAGGGATTGCCCTCCGCCAGCGCGAGCACCAGCGCGCCCACGGCGAGTCCGGCCAGCGTCCACCCGCGCCGCGTGCTGGCCCCCAGGACCGCGAGCGCGAGGGGGAGGAGGCCGAGATAGAGCACGTACTCCCAGTAGTACCGCTCTCCCCGGTAGTCCTGAAAGGCGGGCGAGCCCTGGAAGTTAGGCGAGAACAGTCCTAACAAGTGTTTGCCTAGAAGGGAAAAGGACGTAACATAGGCAAGGCTGCCGCGGTCGCCATGCGGCGCGGCCGCGGAGAGGTCCTTCGTGAGCAGCAGTTGCACCGCCGCGAGGCCCGCGCCGAACACAAACGCAATGGCGAGAATGCCTAGCGGGGGGCGAGTCCGTCGCGCTGGAACCGCGCGCCAGACCACCCAGAACACCATCACCAGGCTGATGTGAAACAGCGTCTGCGGATGGCCCGCCAGCGCGGCCAGCGCCCAGACCGTCGCGGCCAGCGTCGCGTTCGGCAAGAGCGGCCCGCGCCACGCGCGCTCGATGAACAGGATCGCCAGAGGCAGCCACGCCGCGGTGCAGACCAGCCCGACGTGGTGGTGATGCGCGAACAGATAGCCGCTGAACGACAGCGTCACCCCCGCCAACCACGCCCCGAAGGGCGAGAT
>CAZUGW010000096.1:0-838 GCA_964620055.1 uncultured bacterium | reverse complement strand
GCAGATAGAGCGACACCGCGGCGAGCATTAGGTGGGAGATGAGCAGCCAGTTGACCGCGCCGCCGCCGTCCAGCAGCCACGAGAAGAGTAGGGCAGGAGGGTAAAACGTCGCTACCTGCCCCTCGGCTGCCAGCGGATAGCCGCAGAAGATATACGGCGACCACAGCGCCAGCCGCCCCGCGTGCAGGCTCTCGTGCAGGAACGACTTCATCGGCTCGAACTGATAGCAAATGTCGCTAGTCAGCACAAACCCGCGCAGCAGCGCCGCGCGCCACCAGAAGACGAGTTGCAGAAGGACGAGCGAGGAAATGGCCCTCGCGTCGACGCGGCGAGGGACGGGAGGAGGGGAGGAGATGACGGGCGCACGCGATGCGTCCTTGGTCGGCTTGCGTTTCCCCATTCGCTAACGCGGCGCGCCCGTGACCTGCATGTTCTCGAGTTCGATCTCCGGCTTCTGACGGGAAAAGCCCAGATGCTCGGAGGCATCCAGCACCTCAATGCCCACAATCTCCTCATGGGGACCGAGGTCCACGGCCACGTCCTCCGTCAAGCGGATGGTCGTGACCTCCACCGGGCCCTTCTTGAAAGAGATATAGGCCGCATCTACCTCTGGATCATACGTGACCTTCATCCTGCACCTCCGATAAAGAAAGCATACACCGTAACCACCACCCACGTGTCCTGCTCCTCGACGACGATGGGCATCACTTGCTTAGTCTCATAGAACTTTCCCTTCCAGATCGCATGGAACGGGAAGTTCTTCCGGAACGCGATTCGGCCGTGCTTAGCATGCCGAAGATGAACACCGCGTTGGCCGCCACCGCGATGTTGGCGACCA
>CAZUGW010000095.1:417-10084 GCA_964620055.1 uncultured bacterium | reverse complement strand
TGCACACGACGAGCTTTGCGTCGCGCGAGAACGTCGCTGGCGGCGACAGCCCCGTCCCCTCCCCATCCGCGCGCCGGGTATCCTGCCACTGGCGATGACAGACCGGACACGAGGAGAGACTGCGATGACACGCACGGAAGTGTACCATGAGATAGAGGGGATGTTCGGCGAGGTGCCGAGCTTCTTCCAGGTGCTGCCGGACGCCACGTTGGAACTGGAGTGGGAGTTGTTCCGACGCGTGCAATTCGAGGAGGGACCGATCCCGAACAAGTATCGGGAGCTGCTGGGCCTCGCCGTGTCGGCGGTGCGCGGCTGCCAGTACTGCGCCTACTATCATACCGAGGTGGCCAAGCTGAACGGCGCCACCGAGGAGGAGATCGAGGACGCCGTGCACTTCGCGAAGTCGAGCGTGGGGTGGAGCACCTACCTACACGGGATGCAGATTCCGTTCGACCAGTTCAAGGGGGAAGTGGACCGCGCCTGCGCCCACGTGCGGGAGCAGTCAGGCGTGGGGGCGGGGATCTGAGGGCCGCGGCCGGAACCGCAGATAGACGCGGACGAACGCAGATTGCGGGCGCTCCACCCGGGGCAAAGCGCCCAGTCTGCATCTGTTGTCTAGGGTGTGAAGGCGGGTCCGCCCACTCACCGCTTCCGCAGGACGGACGCCATCACCCGCCAGGAATCCTGGTCATCTACAGGCAGCGCATCACCCCAGTGCATCTTGCCGGTCGCCCGGGAGATCTCGATGGCACAGACGGTGTCGAAGCCGATGGCTTGCCAGCAGGCCGACAAACTCGCGAGGGACGCGTTGTCGCAACCCAGCGAGGCCAGGTGGCCCGCGGTCTTGGAGTGCTCATCGTAGATGCAACTCTGCGTGAAGACCATTCCGCCTGGCTTCAGCACCCGATGCCCCTCTCGATAGGCCTTGCCGGCCCCTGGGGGTGTGCTGCGCGTCGGGTCATCGGTGGCACAATCAAAGCCCATGTTGGAGGTCAGCGCGTCAACGGAGTCACTGCGAAACGGAAGCCGCAGACCATCGCAGGCGACGAAGTCGAGCGTGGCCTCGCACGTTTCCTCCTCCCACGCGCCCTTCAGCCCCCGAAGCACATGGACCGCGGCGTCGGTCATGATGAACCGCGCCTCCGGGCGTAAGAGCGGCGCCAACGCGCCCGAGAACGACCCGCCAGGGCCGGTCGCGATGTCTACGATCACGCCTTCCGTGCGCGCCGCGGCGTCAACGAATGTCGCGAACGCTGCGTTCTCGCGGTACCAGTTGCGGTGGTCCACGATGGCGCTGCGGTAGCCCTCTGGCGTGAGCATCCCGTCCGGCCATCGGTCGCAGACTCGGTCCATCCACTCCCGGTTGCCGAGTATCGATATCAAGTAGCGTGGTATGCATTCGGTCTCCTATTCCGTGTGCTGCTTACTGCCTTAACACCAGCCCCAACCCAGCCCCCAGATGATCCCCTCGGCCTGCTCAGGGGTCAGGTCGCCGCCCTGGAGCGCCCGGAAGATCAGGCGAATCGGGAAGGCAGTATCGTCATCAATCTCCTGCGGCCACTGGGTGATGTGGTTGTCGGCCAGCCACTGCTTGACGCGATCCAGGTCGTAGCGCGCGAAAGGCCAGCAACGGAGGATGGGGCAGCCACGCTGTACCCACGCGTAGAGTTGGATCGGGCTGCAGTGTAGGCGACGGCACACGTCAATGGTGTCCAGCATCTGGATCTGCAAGCGAGTGCGCGGGACGCCCCACCAGTCCTCCCCGTGGCCTATCGCGCGACCAAAGGTCCCGGTAAGGACGTCCACGTCCTCCAGTTCCCAGTCCAGTTCCGCAAGCGTGAAGCCGTATTGCGCGGCGTTGGCCTCGCATTCTCTCCGGCGACGCTCTCGAAAGCCAAGGCCCGCAAGCCGTGTCGCCTCTTCATCGAAGCGAAACCCAGGGGGCCCTCCCACGGCCATCGCCTCTCTTGATTGAAGGACGATCACCTCGTGCGCGCGTTTGCCGGCCCCCTCTACATCCCCCTCCCTCAGCAACCTCCGCGCCTCGCGCATTAGCCGCGCGATGGTCTTCTCCGTGAAGTCGTCCTGCGGTTTGCCTTGCGACAGTTCGTTCCCCGTCATCTCGAAGGCCTCCTTGAGGATGGCACGGGCGCGACTGAGACGGCTCTTGACGGTGCCCTCTTGCACGCCGAGCAGGGCCGCGGCCTCGGCGCACGTGTAGCCGGCGAGGTAGGTGAGCGTCATCGTGCGGCGCATCGCCTCGGGGAGACACGCCAGTAGCTCGCTCCCCTCCTCGTCGCCCGTCGGCTCGGCGTGGCCGCGATACATTCGCTCCACCTCCGCGGGGTCCACCGCCTCCTCGCGCCGCGCGCGCAGCCGCATCAGGGCAACGCGCTCGGTCACACGCCGCAGCCACGGCAGCAGGGCCTCGGGATCGCGAAGCTGGTGGAGGCGGAAGAAGGCCTGCACGAAGGCCTCCTGCGCCACGTCCTCCGCGTCCGCACGCGACCCCAGCCGCGCCGCCGCGAGGGCGACGAGGGCGGCGCGATGGCGATTCACGATCTCCTCGAAGGCCGGGATATCTCCGGCGCGCGCCCGCACCACGAGTTGTCCGTCCGTCTCAGTGCGCATACCAGTGGGTTTGAGTCTCCTCATATGGAGGATGCAGGAGGGAGGGGGAATGGTTCCACGCGGGACCCTTCGCTTCGCTCAGGGCAGGCCGCAGATCACGCAGATTGCGCAGGTTAGGCGTACGGCGCACCGCTCTCGTCCGGCAGCGCTTCTTCCCCGAATGTCTCGATATGGAACCGCACGGCGGACTTCAGGTCCCCCTCGGTCTCTTCGTACGTATCCCCCTCCGCTACCACCACCCCGTTCAGCCCCAGCGCATACCCGACGTACCCTTCCTCCGTCCGCTCGATCACGAGTTTGATGCGCTTATGGGTGGACATCTGCGCTCCTCACGGCTGCTACTCCTCCGGCGGCCCGCCCGCGAGGATCTCCTGCGGCACTGTGCCCTCGAACTGCTTGAGGTTGGCGCGGAAGGCCGCCACCAGCTTCTTCGCCGTCTCGTCGTAGGCCTGCGGGTCGGCCCAGTTGCTCCTCGGGTCGAGCAGGCGCTGGTCAATGCCGGGGCAAGCGGTCGGGACGTGGACACCGAAGTGCGGGTCCTGTCGCGTCGGCACGCGGTCCAGCGCCCCCGAGAGCGCGGCGCGGATGATGGCGCGGGTGGATTCGATGTCAATCCGCCGCCCCACCCCATACCCGCCACCGATCCAGCCGGTATTCACCAGCCAGCACTTCGCGTTGTGCTTGCGGATACGCTCGCCGAACATGTCGGTATACACCGTCGGCGGGAGGGCCATGAACGGCGCGCCGAAGCACGCGCTGAACGTAGTGGAGGGCTCGGTGACGCCGCGCTCGGTCCCCGCCACCTTGGCCGTGTAGCCGGAGAGGAACTGGTACATCGCTTGCTCCGGGGTGAGCATCGCGACGGGCGGCAGCACCCCGAAGGCGTCACAGGTGAGCAGGATCACGTTCTTGGGGTGCCCCGCGCAGCCGTCCCGCACTACCTTGTTGAGGTGGGTGAGCGGGTAGCAGGCGCGGGTGTTCTCGGTCAGCGTCTCGTCGTCGAGGTCCAGCCGCCGCGTCTCGACGTCCACGGCCACGTTCTCCAGCACGGTGCCGAAACGCCGCGTGCATTCGTAGATGTCCGGCTCGGAAACCGGCGAGAGGCGGATCACCTTCGCGTAGCAGCCGCCCTCGAAGTTGAAGATCCCGTCATCGCACCAGCCGTGCTCATCGTCGCCGATCAACATCCGCTCCGGGTCGGCGGAGAGGCTGGTCTTGCCGGTGCCGGAGAGCCCGAAGAAGAGCGCCACGTCGCCTATCAGCCCCAGGTTCGCCGCACAGTGCATGCTCAACACCTGCGTGCGGGGGAGGAGGTAGTTGAGAATCGTGAACACCGACTTCTTGATCTCCCCCCCGTAGTGGGTCCCGCCGATGATCACCGTCTTCTGCGCGAAATTCACGATGATGAACGTCTCGCTGTTCGTCTGGTCCACCTCGGGGATGGCATGGAAGCCGGGGAAGCAGAGCACGCGGAACTCCGGAATGTGCTCCAGGCGCTTCTCCTGCTCCTCGCCGGTCTCGTCCACGATCTCACCCGGCTCGGGCCGGCCCTCAATATCCAGGCCAAGTTCACGCGCCGTCTCGCGCACATCTTCCTCCTCGTCCTTGATCTGGATGAACATGTTGCGGGCGAAGAGGCTCTGCCAGGCGTCCTCGGTGATGATGCGGAGGGGGACACAATAGCCCTCGTGCGCGCCGACGTAACAGTCCTGGACGAAGATCTCCTTGCCCTGGATATAGGCCAAGAGGCGGTTGTACAACTTGCTGAAATGGGACGGATCGAACTTCTTGTTGACCTTGCCCCACCAGATGTGATCCGAGCTGGAGGGCTCGTCCACGATGAACTTGTCATTGGGCGAGCGGCCGGTGTGATCGCCCGTGCGGACCACCACCGGGCCGAGGTGGGCAATGGTGCCCTCCCCGCGGCGGATGATGCCCTCGTACAGCGCGGGCGTAGTGAGCGTCCAATGGACCCGGCCGATGTTGCGGAACCCGTGATGCTCGAGCCCGTGGCGTGGAGCCTTGTCTACGTCGTGTTCACTGATAGCCACCTGCTTCCCTCCGTCCAGCAATCCTCGCGCCGTGGGCCGGCGTGCCAGTAAGAAGGAGGATTCGACGAGGGCAGGCCCAACCCCTTTCGGTTAAGTCGGCCGGCGAGAGGAGCAGGATGACCGCCAGGGCGGTGCGCCATATCCCTCATTGTATTCTGAGAAAGCGAAGGGAGTCTACGACTTGTGGAGTTGAGGCTGAAAGCCCCCGAACACGAAATACCAAAGAGGAGAAGCCAACAGGCTAACACGCCTCTCCTTTTTCCTCTTTACTCTTGCCTCTTTGCTTTTCCCTCACAGCGTCGCTGCCAGCGTTTCGCCTCCTCCCAGTGACCCGCCCGCAGGTGCAGCGACCACATGAGTTCGCATAGCGCGGGATCGTCTGGGTCCGGGGTGATGGCGTGGGCGCAGGCGGTGATGGCGAGGTCCCGTTCCTCCGGGTCGTTGTCCAGGTCGGCCAGACGCGCGCGGGCGATGGCCAAGGTGCGGTAGGCGCCCGGCGCGTCGGGCAGGGTCTGCGTCACCGACTCGGCGGAGGCGATGGCCTGGCGGAGGACTTGCTTGCGTTCTTTCACGCGGTCGGAGTCGGCGCGGAGGGCGATCACGTCGTCAAGCGTGAGATAGAGATCGGCCAGGGCCATGCGGGCCACGGGGTCAGGTCCGTTCAGTTGCGACTGCACCGCCTCGGCCTGCGCGGCGAGGGTGGCGATGCGCTCCTGGCGCAACGGGGCCTGCGACGGGACGCGGCCGGAGAGCCAGACATCACGTCGCGCGCGACGCGCCTCCAGCGCGGCGAGCACTACGGCCACCGGATCATCCCCCGCGGCGCGGCGGGCGAGATCGGTCACCTGGCGATCCTCCAGGACCGCTTCCGCCGGCCCTGCATACTTCCGCGGCGCGAGCCACGCCAGCCAGGCCGCGTGGTAGAGCGCGGAGGCGAAGTCGCCTGTCTTGCGCGCGTTCGCCACGAGGCGCTGTCGCGCGGCGTAATCATACGGATCGCGCGGGCCGCGGTAGACATCGGCCGCGGCGGGGTAGGCGAAAAGCAGCGCGAGCAGCAGCGCGGCGCGTCTCACGGGCTCACCTCCGTGAATGGCACGCGGTTCTCCTTGAGCAGACGGATCAGCACGTCGGAGGCGATGCCCAGGTTCAGGTCGGTGCGCAGCTCGGTGTTGCCCTCCGGGTCCGTCTCGGAGAGGAGCGCGTAGGCGATGCCGACAACTTCATCCCGCGCGTTGAGCAGCGGCCCGCCGCTGCTGCCGTGCCCGGTGTGCGCGTTGTGCTGGAACCGCATCAGCGGACCGTTGGACGTGCCGCTCACCGTGGTGATCGTCTGCCCGGTGTCGGGGTCGGTGCGCTGGACGAGTTGCATCTCCTCGTGCACGGTCTTCCCATAGATAAGTGAGAGCACGCGGCCGCGGCTGAACCGAAACTCGTACTCGGGAAAGCCGAGCGAGAGCACCGCGTCGTCCACGCGCAGCGTGCCCGAATGGGCGAGGGGGAGAGACGAGAGGGCCGCGGTCTCGCCGGGAGGGAGGCTGACCTTGAGCACGGCGAGGTCGAGGTCCTCGGCGATAGCCACGGAGGTGGCGAGGTAATCGCGCTGCTCCTCCCCCTCCCCAACCGTGACCCAGAGGTCGCGGTACGTGGTGAGCAGGACGCGAATGGAGTCCCATTCCTCGGGCGCGAGGTGCAGATTGCGGTACCTCACGCCGCCAAGGACGACATGGGCGTTGGTGACGAGGTAGCCCTGGCTGTTGACGAAAAACCCCGTGCCGACCGCGCCGACTTTGAGGCGGCGGAGCAACTCGCGCTCATACGGGGTGAGCTTCTCGCGCTCCGATAGTTCATGCATCAGCGCGGGGCCGCCGGAGGCCTGGTCCACGGCCGCCTCCACCCGCACGACAGCCGCGCGCAAAGCCGGCGCGACAGAGTCGGCGCGGGCCGGAAGCGCCGACAGCGCGAGCAAGAGCAGGCAGAAGTGCAAGCGAGACCGCATTGCCAGGATTCTACCACACCCGAAACGCGTCACGCCGTCCCGTCCAGCAACGCGGCGATAAGGCGCGGCAGATCAGCCGGCGACTGCGCCACCGCGTCCGCGCCGGCCAGCTCCTCCGGCTTGCCATACCCATAGCCAGAGGCGATGGCGAAGAGACCGTTCGCGTGCGCGGCCTCGATATCATCGTGACGGTCGCCGATCACCGCGCCGAGGCGGCTGGGGAACTGCGCGAGGAGGCCGCGCACCATGGCGGCCTTGCTGGTGTCCTCCTCCGTCCGCCACCGCACCATATCGAAGAACGGCGCGAGGCCGTGGTGTTGCACGACCAACTCGATATAGGGCCGCGGTCCGTTGGAGCAGATGGCCATGCGCCCGACGGCGGGACGGAGTTCGGCCAGCATCTCCAGCACGCCGGGATAGAGCGCGCCGCGCTCCCGCACCATCTTCAGTTCCCACTCATCTATCGAGGCCGCCACCTCGGGCGAGATGTCGGGATAGGTCGCGTTCAGCCAATCGAAGAACTCCTGGTAGGGCCGCCCGAAGAAGCCCATGATCGTCTCCGGCGACGGCTCGGCATACCCGGCCGCGCGCAAAGCCCCTTGCACGGCGGGAATGGAAACCTTCTCGGTGTGAAAGAGGGTTCCGTCGAGGTCGAAGATGAGGAGGGCGCGTTGCTCCATGGGGCAAGAGGTTCGGGGAGGGGAGGCGGGGGTCCTTCCGGTTGTCGCTCGCCTGTGTGTCGTGTAAGATGAGGCCGTGCCGGACGTGAACGATATCATCCGAGAGTTGGCCGGGCCGCTGCGGGTGGAGGGGCGGACCGGATACCGCGATACCACGATCATCGGGACGAGCATCGGGGACTACGCGCGCGCCTGGGCGGGCCGGGCGCGGGAGGCGGGGTTGCCCGAGGAGCAGCGCGCGCGCTGTGGCGAGATCAGCGTGCTGCTCGCCGAGTACCGCAAGCTGGGCCCGCAGGGGCGCAAGCGTCGCGTGGAGCAGGCTTTACGGTTATTGGGGGAGTTGAGTAGGGGCACGGCATGCCGTGCCCACACAGCGCAGAAGGCAGAGGGACAGGGCACGGCGTGCCGTGCCCCCGCAGGAGCGGCGGAGGGTCAGGGCACGGCATGCCGTGCCCCTACGGGTCGAACCTCCAGGACGCACAGGCCGAAACCCTCCGATCCGCCCCCTCCCATTGAGACCGACCTCCTTGACCAGCCCGTGCCGGCCGGCCAGGGGCGCTCGACTCTGGCGCAGCGTTTGGCCAAGCTCGGGATCGAGACGAACCGCGAGCTGCTCTATCACTTCCCGCGCGAATATGTACCCCTGAAGAACATCAACGATCTGGTGGACGGGGAGCGCGCGGCGGTGGTGGCGCGGGCGACGACGCGCGAACAGTCGGTGATGAAAGAGGGGCGCGGGTTCGCGCTGACGCGGTTCGCGCTGGAACTCTCGGACGATTCCGGGCGGGCCTGGGTGACCTCGGTGATGCGCATTCCCAGGATGGGGCAGCGCGCGGCCATCTTGCTGAATTCGCCCCCCGCGCTGAACCACGCCGCGGGGACGCGGCTGTTGGTCGAGGGGTTGGTGAAGCGGGCGGGCAAGTTCATTGACATTCAGTACGGCGATGTGCAGCGCCTGCTACCGGAGGAGGACGTCGTCGGGGCCTTCACACCGGTGTATCCGCTCACCGATGGCCTCTACCAGGGCAATCTGCGCGGCGTGGTGCGGCGAGTGCTGAGCCAGTTGCCCGACGCGCTGCCCGATCCCCTGCCTCCGGCGATGCGGGAACGCTATCGCCTGACCGACCTCGCCACCGCGCTGCGAGGCATTCACTGGCCGCTGACTGAGGAGGCGAAGCAGGAGGCGATACGGCGGCTGGCCCTGGAGGAGCTACTGACGCTGCAACTGGCGATGGCCCAGCGCAAGCGCGAGCTGCAACGCCCCGGCAGCGGGATCAGCATGAAGCCGCGGGGGGATGTGGTGATCGCGCTGGAGGAGGTCCTCCCCTTCTCCCTCACTCGCGCCCAACAGCGCGCTATCGCCGAGATCACCGCGGATATGGCCTCAGACCAGGCGATGTGCCGGTTGATCCAGGGGGACGTGGGATCGGGGAAGACGGTGGTGGCGGCCGGGGCGTTGATGGTGGCCTTGCAGAACGGCTATCAGGGCGCGGTGATGGCCCCGACGGAGTTGCTCGCGGAGCAGCACTACCTCGTGCTGTCGCATCTGCTGAGCCATTTCGGGGTGACGGTGGAACTGCTCACCGGCTCGCTGAAGGCGGCCGAGCGGGAGCAGGCCTATCGCCGCCTCGCCTCCGGCCGGGCGCAGGTAGCGGTGGGCACGCAGGCGCTGATCCAGGAGGGGGTGACCTTCCACCGCCTGGGCTTGGTGATCGTGGACGAGCAGCATCGGTTCGGGGTGAAGCAGCGGGCGGAGTTGCGCACGAAGGGCCAGCAGCCCGACATGCTGGTGATGACCGCGACGCCCATCCCGCGCACGCTCGCGCTGACGGTGTACGGCGACCTGGAAGTGTCCATCCTGGACGAGATGCCGCCGGGTCGGACGCCGGTGCAGACGCGGTGGATCCCGGTGCAACGGCAGGCCGAGGCCTACGACTTCGTGCGGCGGCAGATCGCGGAGGGCCGGCAGGCCTACGTGGTCTGCCCCCTGGTCGAGGAGTCGGAGCACCTGCAGGCCGAGGCGGCGGTAAAGTTGGCGGAGGAACTGCAGAAGGGCCAGTTTTCCGACCTGCGGGTGGGCCTGCTGCACGGGGCATTGAAGGTGGCGGAGAAGGACGCAGTGATGGAGGCGTTTCGCGAGGGGCAGGCCGACGTGCTCGTCGCCACGACGGTGATCGAGGTGGGAGTGGATGTAACGAACGCGGGGGTGATGTTGATCCTCAACGCGGAGCGGTTCGGTCTGGCGCAGTTGCACCAGCTCCGCGGCCGCGTGGGGAGAGGGCCGTTCACCTCGCACTGCCTGCTCGTCA
>CAZUGW010000095.1:0-407 GCA_964620055.1 uncultured bacterium | reverse complement strand
GATCACCCACCAGAAGTACGATCCGACGGGGCGCATCAAGCTCGACGGCGGGGAGGAGTCGCTGGAGGACGCCCGGCGGCGGCTGAAAGTGCTAACCGAGCAGTCCGACGGGTTCGCCATCGCCGAGGAGGACCTGCTGCTGCGCGGACCGGGGGAGTTCTACGGCACGCGCCAGCACGGCCTGCCGGATTTCCGACTGGCGCGCATGGTGCGGGACGTGAAGCTGGTGGAGGAAGCACGGGAGATCGCGTTCTGGCTCACGGAGCGCGACCCCGAGTTGCGCCGGCCGGAGCACGCGGTGCTGCGGCAGCGGGTGGCGGAGTTGCGGGCGAGGATGGACAAGATTGCCGGGTAGAGGATCAACGCAAAGACGCAAAGAGCGCAGAGGAACGCAAAGAGCCATCTCC
>CAZUGW010000094.1:8276-10138 GCA_964620055.1 uncultured bacterium | reverse complement strand
CGGGAGCTGCTCGCGGGCGAGATCGAGGAGTTCACGGCCGAGGCGGTCGCGCACGAGACGCTCCGCCGGGGGCGGGCCATCCAGAATCTCAAGGGGGGCCTCCTGCGCGCCGGCGCGGGCCCGGTGCTGGCGCACCGCCTCGGGGACGTTCTCCTTCCCGAAGCGCCCGGCGATGAACTCCCGCGCCTCCTCCTGCGCCTCCGCCGCGACGCGGGTGGAGTCGGTGCGCATGTAGGTGATAAGCCCGACGTGCCCCTCGGCGCCCAACTCGATCCCCTCGTACAGGGCCTGCGCGACGCGCATGGTCCGGCGCGCGGTCATTCCCAGGCGATTGGCCGCCTCCTGCTGCAACGTGCTCGTGGTGAAGGGCGCGGGCGGCCGGCGGTTCTGGTCGGCCACCTTCACGCGCGTTACCTCGGCCCTCGCCTCCCAGATCTCCCGCGTGACCTGCTGCGCCTGCTCCTCGTTCTCGACCTTAAGTTTCGCCCCGTCCTTCTCGAGCAGCTTGACCTCGAAGGCCTCCTCCGGGTCGCCGGGCGTCACCTGGGCGAAGACGTCCCAATACTCCTCGGGGATGAACGCCAGGATCTCTCGCTCGCGCTCGCAGATCAGCCGCACCGCCACCGATTGCACCCGGCCCGCGCTGAGGCCCCACTTCCGCATCTTCTTCTGTAGGAGAGGGCTGAGCGTGTATCCAACCAATCTGTCGAGCACGCGGCGGGCCTGCTGCGCGTTGACGCGCTGCATGTCCACCTCGCGCGGGTGCTCCAAGGCCTCCGTGACCGCGCGGCGGGTGATCTCGTTGAACTCGATCCGCCGCGGGTCCTTGATCTTTAGGGCCTGCACGAGGTGCCAGGCGATGGCCTCGCCCTCCCGGTCCGGGTCGGTCGCGAGGTAGACGGTGTCGGCCTTCTTCACTGCCGCGGCTAGCTTCTTCAGCACCGCGCTCCGATCGCGCAGCGAGACGTACTGGGGCGTGAACTCGTGCTCCACGTCCACCCCGAGCTTGCTCTTGGGGAGGTCGCGGACGTGGCCCATAGAGGCCTCAAGCTCGTATTCCTTGCCGACGAATTGCCGAATGGTGCGCGTCTTCGCCGGGGACTCGACTATGATGAGTGACTTTGCCATGATGTTCTTCCGTACCACACCGCGGGGGGAAACAACAACGCGCCCGCTACCGGACGCGCATGAACATATTCCCAGGGAGTCGGCGGACCAACCCCTTCAATTCCAACATCAAGAGGCCCGCGCTCGCCCGGGAGGAGGGAATCTGACACTCGTAGATGATCGCGTCCACATGCTTCTGCTGCAGCGACAAGGCCTCGAAGATGGAGCGCTCATCCCCGGCCAGCCCCATCGCGGGCGGGGCCGGAGGGGCGGGCTCCGCCGCCTCCGTGGCGGCCGGGGGCGTCGCCTCCGGCAACTGCAACTCGTCCAGGATATCCTCCACCGATTCCACCAGACGCGCCCCATCGCGAATCAGCGCGTGCGCGCCGCGGCTGAACTCGCTGTTGAAACTCCCGGGCACCGCGAATACCTGCCTTCCCTGGTCGGCCGCGAAGTTCGCCGTGATCAAGGCCCCGCTCTGCTCCGGGGCCTCGCTCACCACCACGCCCAGCGAGAGGCCGCTGATCAGGCGGTTCCGGGCGTAAAACCGCGACCGCTGGGCCGGCGTACCGAGCGGCGCCTCGGAGATCACCGCGCCCTGCAGCACCATGCGCTCGCGCAACTCCATCGTATCCCGCGGGTAGTTCACGTCCAGCCCGCACGCCAGCACCCCGATGGTCCTGCCCCCGGCCGCGAGTGCGCCGCGATGGGCCGCCGCATCCGCGCCGACCGCCAGTCCGCTCACCACCGTCAGC
>CAZUGW010000094.1:7560-8266 GCA_964620055.1 uncultured bacterium | reverse complement strand
CGCCGCCAGATCCCGGCCCAGCGTCTCCGAGGCCATCAGCCCGTAGGGCGTGGCCCGTCGCGTCCCCACAATCGCCACCGCGCGCTCATCGCCGGGGAGCAGCGCGCCGCGCACGAACAGCACGGGCGGCGGATCGTAGAGCTGGCGCAGGTTCGCGGGATACTCCGAATCCTTGACGGTCACTAGGCGCATCCCCAGGCGCGCCATCTGCGCGAGCGCGGCGGAGAAATCGCGCTCCCTCGCCTCGCCAAAACGCGCCAGTTCCGTCGGCCGCAAGCGGGCGACGCGCGCCAACTCCGTCACGGTGGAGGACATCAGCGTGACGACGGAGCCGAAGTGGTCAAGCAGTTCCAGCGCCTTGCGCGGCGGAAACTCCGCCGCGTTCAGCGCCAGCCAGGCCTGCTGTTCCGTCACTGGCGCCCCTCGTGCCCTTTGCTTCGCTTACCCGCCGCCCCCGCCCGGTCTTCTTCCGCCGCCCCCGCCTCCTCCGCCCGGCCTGGTCGCGCCACCCGGCTGGCCGGGAGTGGTGGCTCCGCCGGGTCGGATCTGCCGGGTCTGGTCCGACGCCTTCGGCGGCGTCAGGCTCGCGTCGGTCAAGAAGCTCCACTCCTTGCTCGCGGTATTGCCCCGGTAGTCGGTGGCGGTAGCCTTGGCCAGGTGGATGCCGTCCTCGGGCTTCGAGAGCACCGACGTCCCGACCCCTGAC
>CAZUGW010000094.1:7094-7550 GCA_964620055.1 uncultured bacterium | reverse complement strand
GAGGCCGCCCTCACCCCGCTCCCGTCATCATAGACCGCGAATGAAAGCATCGGGCTGTCGCTGCCCAGCGCGTCGCCGGGCGCGGGCTTGAATGCCGCGAACTCCGGGACGGCGAAGTCCGCGGCATTCGCCGAAAGGCTGTACAGGTCCCCGCCGCCGGTGACCACATAGAGCGCGCCGTCGGCCGTCATCAGGGGCGCGTAGACGCCGAACACCGAGGCGTCGTCCACCGGCTGCTCCGGCGCGCGGCAGCGATAGACCCACTTGGTCGCCCCGGTGGCGCGGTCCAGCGCATAGATCAGCGCGTCCGACGTACCCAGGATCATCAAGCTCTCCGTGAGCAGCGGCCGCGACGATACCGAGCGCTCCCGCCCAGTAGTAGTCGGCCTGGAAGGCGCCGACGAAGATGTGGAACTCGGCGACGAAGCCGGCCAGGCCGGGGAGGCCAAGCGAGGA
>CAZUGW010000094.1:5150-7084 GCA_964620055.1 uncultured bacterium | reverse complement strand
CGCAATCGGTCCGCCCACTCCCGCCGGCATCTTCGCCGTCCACGCCTGGGTCCCGGTGTGTGCGATGGCGTAGAGCGTATCCCCCGCGACTACGATCACCCGGCCGCCCGCGATCACCGGCGGAAATGCCTCCGGCCCAAAGGGTGTCGGGGCGCGCCACCGGAATCGCCCCGTCCCTAACTCGATGCTCTCCAGGGAGCCGTCCTGGCACCGGAAGTAGACCATCAAGCCGTCGGTGATAGGGCCGTAGCGCGCGGGCGACGACAGCGTGCAGGCCCACTTCGTCTTCCCCGAGTCCGGCTCCAGCGCCAGCGCCGTCTGCTCCGAGCCGACGACCAGCGCGTCGCCGATCACCTGGGGGCTTGGCGCGATGTACCCGCCGCAGTTCGTGCTCCACACGATGGACTTGTCCGCCGGCTTCACCGCCCCGAGCAGGCCGCCGTCGAGACCGGCGATGGCGTTGCCTTTCCAGATCAGCGGCGCGGTGCTCACGTTCTGGTCCTTGACCTTCGCCTCCCACTGCTTCTCCCCGGTGAGCGCGTCGAAGCACAGCATCTTGCCATCATGGGTGGCCAGCACGCGCTCGCTCACCACCACCGGCGCGAAATCGTTGTCCGGCTCCGCCCCCAGGGACTGCACCCACTGGAGCGCCAGCGGAGGGGTGAGATCGGCCGGCGCGGGCGAGGCGGTCAGCCCCGCCGCCACCACGCCCAACGCGACCAGCAGCCAACCGGTGCGCGACGCTACGAACATGCAAGACCTCCTACCGCGAGAACAACGCGGGATTATACCATGCGCCGTTGACGACGGACAACAACGCCGCTTCTCGGCAACCATTCGTTCATCCTCTCAGGAACAACACCGCCGCCACCACCAACCCCGCGGCCGCCGCGGGCCAGACATAGACGATGGTGCGCCGCAGGAGTTGCTGGACGTCCACGCCGACGTAGTTCGCGATCCACACGTTATGGGTGTTGGTCGGGTCGCAGACTCCCTGCACCTGCCCCACCGACATCAGCGCCCCCATCACCGCCGCCGGTCCCAGCCCCGGGGCCGCCGCCATCATCGCCGCGAGCCCCGCCCCCATCCCGTAGAGGTTCAGCGGCCCGCGGTACAGCGCCAGCGGGGCGAGGAGCGAGAAGACGATTACGTAGCCCACCGGGCTCGACGGCAGCACCCGCGCCAGGATCGGCTGCACCTGAGCCTGCACGGTGGGATGGGAAACCGCGGTGACCAGCATCCCGATGCCCAGCATCAGCGCCACCGCCGGGGCCACCGCGCCGATCCCGTCTATCGCGCTGCGCGCGAGTAGCTGCACGCGGCCCTGCGCCGGTCGGCGCGCGGTGAGCAGTCCATACACGATCCCGAGCACCATCGCGGTGATGATCGGGAAGTCGAACGCCGTCGCCGGATGATAGCGGTTGTACAGCCCGAACCCGAGAATCGGCAGCAACGGCACGACCGGGGTGAGCATCGCGTACCACGGAGCGAAGACAGTCCTCTCCTTCGGCGCGGTGGCCGACCAGAACCGCCGCATCTTCCCCGGCCGCATCTCCAGCACCGCGAACACCACCGCGCCAACGGTCATCATCCCAACGAGCGGCAAGGCGAACGAGAGGATGGTCCGTTGGGATAGGTGGAGCACCTGGACGTAAAGCTGCCAATTGGCCAGGTTGACGATACCGCCGATGCTCATCCCAAAGAGGAACAGCCCGGCGACCGCGCGTTGCGGCGTGCCCAGCGCGAGCAGGATCGGGAAAACAATGGTCGCGACCATGATCACCGCGCCCAACCCTCCGAGGACTGTGAAGAGGAGGGCGACGACGGCGGTGAGGAGCAATGAGAGGGCAAGTGGCTTGTCGCCTCCGAGTTCGGCCGCCTTCTTGATCATGGTTTCGGCGATGCCGGTCTTAGCGATTATCTCAGCCAGAATC
>CAZUGW010000094.1:411-5140 GCA_964620055.1 uncultured bacterium | reverse complement strand
GCCCCGAGAATGGCCGTGGTGTAGACCGCATTCAGCCTGAGCGCGCCCGTGCCCACGATCCCGACGAGGTCCTGCCAGGACACCCGCGCGGCGACACCGATCGCCACCGCCATCAGCGGCAGCGCCACCAGCGCGGGCAGACGGTTCAGGTACATCAACACCGCCATCGCCGCGAAGATCGCGAGTATCACCAGCGCCAGAGCCACGCTCCCCTACTCCTCAGACGCGCATCGCGAATCGGCCGTTCGACTCTTCGACTCTTCGCTTCTCATGCCCCAAACTTCTCCTGCACGCCCATTAAGTTCGTCATGATCGGCATGATGTCGAAACCGCGCAACCGCCCCAGGGCGCCGCCGACCACTTTGCGCTCATCATACCCGCGAATCCCGTCCGAGATCAGGTTCGGCCCGCAGATCGCCAGCGGCACGGGGTCGCCCGTGTGATCGCCGAAGGTGATCGGCGTAGCGTGATCGCAGGTGATGGCGAGGTGCAAATCGGCCGGGCCGTACTCGGCCACGTATCCGGCCAGGTTGTCGAACTTCTGCACCGCCCGCAGCTTCTCTCTCACATCCTCGTCGTGCCCGCCCAGGTCCGGCCCCTTCAGATTGCACAGCACGAAGTCGTGCTCTTTCAAGGCCTCCAGCGTCGCCTTCGCCAGCGCGAGTTCGTCGGTGTCCATGCTCCCCGTAGCGCCCTCCACCTTGGGCACGGCCATCTGCAGATACCGGCCAATGCCCGCGATCAGCCCCGTCTCCACCACGCACGCGCCGGAGATCCCGTACTTCGCCTTGAAGGCCTCCAGCCGCGGCGCCAGGCCCACCCCGCGCGGCATCACCACGTTCGCCGGCCGCTTGCCCTCCGCCAGGCGCTGCACGTTGACCGGATGGTCCTTCAGCACCTGCCAGGAGCGCATCACGAACTCGTTGAGGATGCGCGCGGTCTTGCGCGATGGCGCGTCCGCGCCGAACGCGCCGTGCGGCACCGCGCCCTCGTGGTGCGGGTCAATATCGCTCACGTTCGCGCCCAGATCGGGGCCGCGCAGCAGCAGGGCCGCGCGGTGCTCCACCGATTCCTTGAACAGGCACACCGTGTCCTCGATCTTCATCCCATCCACGGCCTCGGCCAGCTCGCGGGTGCCCTCGGAGATGCGCTGCGCGCGCCGATCCACCAGCACCGCGCCGTCGAAGTGCCCGTCCGGGAGCAGCTTCAGCTCGCCCTCCAATGTCGAGAAGTTGCACCGGAAGCAGATGTCGCCCCCGTGCACCTCCAGGCCGATGCCGATGGCCTCGAACGGCCCGCGGCCCGTGTAGACCTCGTAGGGGTTGTAACCGAGAATGGCGAGGTGCGAGGTATCGCTGCCCGCCCGCACGCCGGGGCCGATGGGGTCCATCAACCCGCACTGCCCCGCCGTCGCGATCCGGTCGAGGTTCGGCGTATCCGCCACCTCCAGCGGCGTCTTCCCATCCAATGCCGGCACCGGCCGATCGGCCAGCCCGTCCGCAATCAGCACCACGCCCTTGGTCCGCTTGCTCATAGCTCCTCCGTAGGGGCACGACATGTCGTGCCCGCCCTTCTCTCTCCCGCACGGGCACGGCACCCGTGCCTCTGCATTCCCATCTGGGCACGACATGTCGTGCCCTTCCATTCGTATCCCTCTTCCGCACGGGCACGGCACCCGTGCCTCTGCATTCCCATCTGGGCACAGCATGCCGTGCCCTTCCATTCGTATCCCTCTTCCGCACGGGCACGGCATGCCGTGCCCCTACGGCAACACAATCTTCCCCAACACTACCCCATGCTTCGCCCCTGTCGCCGACGGCACATTCGCCGGCCGGCCCAGCACCGTCTCGTTTCCCAGGATCGCGAAGGCCAGGGCCTCTTTCGCCTCCCCGTTGATCCCGAAGTCCTCGTGCGCCAGCACGGCGATTCCCGTCAGCCGCTCCTCAAGCATTCGCCTGAGCGTCAGGTTGTAGCTTCCCCCTCCGCCCAGAATCACCTCGTCTATCCCCCCCACCTCCGGCCGCACGAACTCCCCATACGCCGCCGCGATGGACTCCGCGGTGAACGCCGTCGCCGTCGCGAGCAGGTCCTCCGCCGCCCTCCCCGCGCCTCGCGCCAGCAATTCAGTTACGAACTCCGCGCCGAACTCCTCCCTCCCGGTAGACTTCGGCGGGCGGCGAGAGAGGAACGGATGCTGCATCAACTCCGTCAGCAACGCCTCGTCCACCTTTCCCCGCGCGGCCCACTCGCCGTCTCGATCATACGCGATTGCCCCCCCGCTCAACGCCGCCGCCAGGCCGTCAATCACCATGTTCCCCGGCCCGGTGTCGAATGCGATCACGCGCTCCAGGCCTCCGCCCGCGGGCAGCACCGTGACATTTGCGATCCCGCCGATGTTCTGCACCGCCCGCGTCTTCTCCGGGTGTCGGAACAGCACCCAATCCGCGTACGGCACCAGCGGCGCGCCCTGTCCGCCGGCCGCCATATCCCGCGGTCGGAAGTCAGCCGCCACCATCGTCCCGGTCAGCTCCGCGATCACGGCCGGCTCGCCGATCTGCAATGTCGCCCCCGCCTCCGGCAGGTGGCAGATGGTCTGCCCGTGCGAGGCGATCAGGTCCACCTCCCCCACCCCGCTCTCTCGCATCAGGTCCAATGCCGCCTCCGCGAACCGCCGCCCCAGGAGCACGTTCATCACGCAGACCTCGCCCACCGGCGCGTCGGGCGTGAACAGGGCCATCAACTCCCGCCGAAATCTCGGCTCAAAGGGATAGCATCGGAACGCCACCGTCTCCGCGCGCAGCGTCTCCCCGGTCCCCGAAATGCGACACAGGGCCGCGTCAATGCCGTCCGCGGAGGTGCCGGACATGAGGCCGATGACGGTGCGGGTGGCCTTGGCGGCGTATCGGGTTAGGGCGTCCATGTTCCGCGTAGGCAACCGCTACGCGGCCGGCGCGAGGCTGAGATTCTCGAGCACGACCTTCGGGAGCTGACCGTGGCCGAGCACCTCCTTGGCGTCGAGGATCTCGATGCCGACCAGCGTCTCGCCGGGGCCGATGTTCAGGGCGATTTCCTCGTTCAGCCGGAGCGTGCGGCACTCGAACTCCCCCTCCACCAGCCGGATGTAGACCGCATCCACCTCCGGGTCATAGCTGATTTTCATGATCGTCCTCCGCGTCAAAAGTAGAACGTGTAGACAGTGACAACGACGATCTCCTCAACCTCTTCCTTGATGACCGGAGCAACCTGCTTGACGGGATACCAGTTTCCCTGCCAGATTCGGTCGAAGGTGAAGTTGAAACGGCACAGCGTTCGCCCGTACTTCGCAGGCTCTCGCGTCCCTTCTCCTACCGCCTGGATCACCTCGTCTTCGGTTGCTCCTCGCTCTGCGCACTGCTCGCGCGCATGGATCGTCAGACGCACTGGCTTCATCTGCATGCTCACAGGCTCATTATATCGTATTCGCGCTGCATCGAGAGAGACTTTGCTCCCCGCGTTCACTCGGCGCGCAGGTCGCAGATGGTCGCCCCCGGAT
Organism: uncultured bacterium; assembly: GCA_964620055.1. Lineage (GTDB taxonomy): Bacteria > Armatimonadota > Hebobacteria > Hebobacterales > Hebobacteraceae > CAZUGW01. The sequence continues at coordinate 1,608 of CAZUGW010000094.1, read as the reverse complement.
AGTACGCCCCCAGTATCCCCTCCGCTGTCTGCCCCGCCAACGCTCTCCCCCGCGCGCCCCACTGGCACATCCCGATCCCGTGACCGTGTCCCGCCCCGGTGAACACGAACGCGCGGGGTCGGCCGCGCCTATCCGTGCGCACCTTCAGATCGAACCGCGTGCTCCGCAGCCCGCTCGGACCGGGGCAGCCGGTCCCGAACAGCCACCGCACCGCGTCTCCCATCACGCGATACGTCCCCGTCGTCGTCTTCACCTCAAACCAGCGTACCCGGTTGCCGGCACGTTCGGCGATGCGGAGCGAGAGCAACTTGCCCGGCGCAATACTCTGGTCCCCCAACACCGTCTTCAAGTTCCGCGCGACTAGCCGTTGCGCCTCCGCGAGGGTGAACCGTTTCGTCCACGCAACAGTGTGACCGTGCGCGCAGTAGGCGCCGTCCGCGTCCCGGTCGTCCGCGCCGCCCAGATACGGCAGCAGCTTCCCCTGCCGTGTCTGCCAGGCCGCGACGGTATGGCCGCCGCAGGCCGCGCTGTATTGCGCGTCGAGCAGTGCGCCGTTATAGACAAGTATCTGACCTGCGGTTTCCTGCGCGGCCCGAGACGCGGGCGAGTCCGGAGACGGCACGCCGTGGAAGGCCTGGCAGTGCACCTCCCCGCAAAGATCGGCGCACTGCGCTTCATGGTCGCCGAGGTGGAAGAGCGCGTAGGTCCGCGCCGCAATCGCCTGCGCCTTCATCGCCTCAAGCGGGAAACTGCGCGGCGTCTCCGCCGCCACGACCCCGGCGACATAGGACTCGAGCGGAATCTGCTCCACCACGCACGTCGCTCCTCTGGACACGAGCACCCGTATGGGCTGGTCCGAGGCATAGCGCGCGACCTGCTCGGCCGTCACCTCTTTGGGCAGTACGCCCGTCCCAGTGAGATGCAGCATTGCTAGCGCTGCGACGGCCCAACCCGTCCCGGTCACCGTGCCCGCTCCTCATACTCGGCGAGCCACGCCGGCAGGCTGGCCACACTCTCCAGCACCGCCTCCGCGCCGCCCTCGCGCAGACTCACCTCCGTGCTATTGCCGGTGAGCACGCCGAGGCACACCCGCATCCGCGCCGCTTTGCCCGCCTGCATGTCGAAGGCGTGATCCCCCACCATCGCCGCGCGCTCCGGGGTGCGTTCCACCCGCGCCAGCGACCTGAGCACGTGGTC
>CAZUGW010000094.1:0-401 GCA_964620055.1 uncultured bacterium | reverse complement strand
TCCAGCCCCTCCAGCACGATCCGCGCCGCGGTGCGGCAGTTCCGCGTGATCAGCGCCACCGCAATCCCCCGCCCCCGCAGCGTGTCCAGCGCGTCCCTCGCCCCGGGGATGATGCCGGCCGTCCCGGCCGCCGCCACTTCGATCTCCTCCACCGCGTGCTCGGCTCTGGCGCGAAACTCTCCCCCGCGCTCGCGCAACCGTTCCGCCACTGCACCGATCTGCTCCAGCACGCCCTTCACCCCGACCTCCGCGGTGCTGACGCCATAGCGCGCCGCCACCTCCCCTACCGCCGCGCGCATCGCGTCGAAGTCATAGGGGCAGGTGACGACGGTGCCGTCCACGTCCAAGACTACCGCGGTGATGGTGTTCATCTTGTAGGGCGGGCGTGCCTACGCCCGCCT
>CAZUGW010000093.1:5022-10170 GCA_964620055.1 uncultured bacterium | reverse complement strand
CCTGATCTACTCCGTCGCCGGCCGCGGGGTGACGGTGTTCGTGACCACGCACTACCTGGACGAGGCGGAGCACTGCGACCGCATCGGGCTGATCTACGCCGGCAAGCTGATCGCGCTCGCCAGCCCGCGGGGGTTGAAGGAACGCTTTACCGCGGGCGTGCTGCTGGAGGTCCGCGCCGAACCGGTGATGACCGCCCTCGATCTGCTCTCCCGCGAACCGGCGGCGAAGGATGTCGCCCTCTTCGGCGCGGCCCTGCACGTGCTCGTGGAGAACGAGGCCGCGGCGGAGCAAGTCCGCGCGGCGCTGGCGCGAAACGGCGTCGAGGTGCGCAGCCTCACCGCCATCACCCCGTCGCTGGAGGACGTGTTCGTGGCGTTGATCGAAGCAGCGGATCGGGAGGGCGAGTCCTGATGCTCCTCCGCACCTGGATGATCATCTGGAAGGAGTTCGTGCAGATCTCCCGCGATACGCGGACGCTGGCCATCGTGGTGCTCTTGCCGGTGATGATGCTCGTCATCTACGGCTACGCCATCAATCTCGACGTCAACCACATTCGCCTGGCCGTCTACGATCAGGACAACAGCTACCAGTCCCGCGATCTGATCGGCGCGTTCTCGCACGGCGAGTACTTCGACGTCGTCGCCTCGGTGAGGAGCAATCGCGCGGTCACCGACGCGCTCGACGACGGCCTAGCGAGAGCGGCCCTGATCATCCCGACGCGGTATTCCCGCGACCTCGCCTCGAACCGCGTCGCCGCGGTGCAGTTGCTGGTGGACGGCTCCGACTCCACCACCTCCAGCACCGCCATCGGCTACGCCAACGCCATCGTCCAGCAGCAGTCGGCCAAGATCACCCTCGCCGCCCTGCAGCGCAAAGGGATCACGCCCCCCGCCGCCGCCCCGATAGACGCTCGCTTCCGCTACTGGTACAACCCCGAACTGCGCAGCACCAACTTCATCGTGCCCGGCCTGGTCGCGGTGATCCTGATGATGCTCTCCGCGCTCCTCACCTCCATGACGGTGGTGCGGGAACGCGAGCGCGGCACCATCGAGCAGTTGGTCGTCTCTCCCGTCATGCCCTCGGAACTGATGGTGGGCAAGATCATCCCCTATGTCATCATCGCCTTCTTCGACGTCATCTTAGTCATCGCGGCCGGGCGCTTGCTGTTCGGCGTGCCACTGAAGGGCAGCCCGGCGCTAGTGCTGGCCCTCTCCGCGGTATTCCTCACCGCCGCGCTGGGCATCGGGCTGCTGATCTCGGTCCTGTCCCACAATCAGCAGACCGCTATGACCATCGCCTTCATGGCCACCCTGCTCCCCTCCATCCTGCTCTCCGGGTTCATCTTCCCCATCCGCGCCATGCCCCTGGCCTTGCAGATCATCACCAACATCATCCCGGCGCGGCATTTCCTGGTGATCCTCCGGGCCATCTTCCTGAAAGGCAGCGGCTTCGCGCTGGTGTGGAAGCCGGCGCTGATCCTGTTGGTCTACGGCCTCGTGGTCCTGACGATGAGCGCGAGGCGTTTCCACAAGAAGCTCTAGGGTGAGACGATGAACTGGCAGCGCATCCGGCATATCATCAGAAAGGAATTCCTGCAACTGCGGCGCGATCCGCGCCTGCTGCGCGTCGTCATCATCACCCCCATCTTCCAGCTCCTCGTCTTCGGCTACGCGGCCACGACCGACGTGCACCACATCAGCACCGCGGTCTATGACGAGGATCGGTCGCAGGCCAGCCGGGCGCTGGTCCAGCAGTTCACCGCGTCCCGCTACTTCGACTACGACTACTCCATCTCCAGCCCCCGGGAGATGGACGCGCTCCTGGACGCGGGCAAAGCCCAGACGGTGCTCCATATTCCCCCGCGCTTCTCCGAGGACCTGGCCCACAACCACATCGCCCAGGTGCAACTCGTGCTCGACGGGTCGGACTCGATGACCGCGGGGATCATCTCCGGCTACGCTTCCGGGGTGATCGCCCGCTACTCCCAGCAGATCGCGGTGACGCGCCTGAACCGGCTGCGTCGGGTACTGCCGCAGGTCCCCAGGGTAGAGGCGCGGCTGCGGGTCTGGTACAACCCGGAGCTGAAGAGCGTGAACTTCATGGTGCCAGGGGTGCTGTGTACGCTGCTCCTCGTGGTGACCATGATCCTCACCTCCCTGGCGATCGTGAAGGAGCGCGAGATCGGCACCCTGGAGCAACTCATCGTCACCCCCATCACCCCCAGCGAGCTGATGCTGGGCAAGACTCTCCCCTTCGTGCTGCTCGGGTTCGTGGACCTGGTGCTGGTGACGACGGTGGCGGTGTTGTGGTTCCACGTGCCGCTGAACGGCAGCGTGGCGCTGCTGGTCGCGCTGACCGCGATCTTCCTGCTCGCCAGCCTGGGGGCGGGGCTGTTCATCTCCACCGTCTCCCGGACTCAGCAGCAGGCGATGGTGACGGGCTTCTTCTTCATGATGCCCTCCGTCATCCTGTGCGGGTTCATGTTCCCCATTCAGAACATGCCGCGCTTCATCCAGTACCTCACCTACCTCCTCCCGTTGCGCTACTACCTGGTGATCATCCGCGGCATCTTCCTGAAGGGGAACGGGATAGACGTGCTGTGGCCGCAGGCCCTCGCGCTCGTCGGCCTCGGCGCAGGCATCCTCGCCCTCAGCGCCGCGCGCTTCACCAAACGACTCGGCTGAAAAACGGTCTAGGATCCCGCATTGCGGGACCCTAGACCCTAAACCCTAGTCCCTAGACCCTACTACCACCGATAGCTGCGCTCGCGGCCCCCGCCATAGCCGCCGCGGCTGCCGCCGCGGCTCCCGCCGTAATCTCCCCCGCCACGTCCGCCGAAGCTCCCGCTCTCCCGCGGCTGGCGCGGCTTGGCCTCATCCACCCGCAAGGAACGCCCGCTAAGTTGGCGCCCGTTCATGGCCGTGATGGCCTCGGCCACCCGCTCCGAGGGGATGTCCACGAACGCAAACCCCTTCTCCCCGATGAGCCGGATCTCCGCGACCGGACCGAACTCCGCGAAGAGGGTGCGCAACTCCTCTTCCGTCGTGTCGTACGGCAGATTCCCCACGTACAGACTCTTAGTCGCCATCCCGCGACCCCTTTCTCCCCATCCGCTACGGCGGACGGGTCTTCCCACTCACCACCACTACCCAACGCACGAACGCCCCGTACCACGCTCCCCCCCGGGCGCCCTATCCAGCAGCCAGGCTCGGTCGCGGTCGCGCGATCTCTGCGTGACGCTTTCGCGCCGCGCTGGTGTAGCCGCAGTCGGCACTCACTTTCGCGTGGTGAGATCGCCTCCTTCACACGTCTGTACGGGGATGCGCGCTTCTCCGCCAAGCCGTCGTTGGAACTGAACACGCCGTCCGGTTAGTGTGGCCGCGAGGCCTCAGTCCGCCATCTCGCCGCCTGCAGGTTGGCCTCCCGCATCCGGGTTACCAGTTCCCACTTGGGACGATCCGTGACCGTCACCAGGCCCTGCGCGTAGTTCTCGCCATATACCACCTCTTCGCCGTGCCCGGGGCCGCGGCCGGTGATCGGTTGGTCATGGTACTGGAACCACATCAGGCCCACGCAGTACGGGTCTTGCGCGGCCGCCTTCACATACCGCTGATACATCGCCCCGGCCTCGGCCTCGTCTTTCGCCGGCGTCCAGAACCTCCCGAAACCGCGCCGTCCCTCGTAGTAGGGTGGGAAGGAGAACTCGCCGCAAAGGGTGGGCTTACCCGTCTCCTCTTGGAGTCGTGTCAACAACGCTCGGTCGTACTCGTAGGTGTACAAGTCGTACCCGATCACGTCGCAGTGCTTGGCCATCAGGTCCCAGTCATTGGCGCTTACGTCGGGCATGATCCACGATCCGAGGTAGAGGTGATTCGGATCGGCGTCTTTCACCGTCTTGTAGAGGAAATCATAGAACCGGTCGGCCAGGAAGCGCCGCAGCTTCTCCACGTCCTCCTCCGGCGGAGTGGGGTTGAGGCCATAGAGCACCACCCGGTTCGCCGCCTCCACCTTCCAGGCCGCCTTCAGCCGCTCGAAGTCGCCGTTGTAGATGGTGACCGCCGCGTAGTCAATCAGCGAGATCTTGATCGGCGTGTCAGGCGGCGTGCTCAGGGCCTGGAGCACGTGGTCCTTGGTGACGACCAGGTCCATCTCGTTCCCGATGGACCACCCCAGAATCCAGGGGTCTTTCTCGTGACCTTTGATCTGCCCTTTGATCGCCCCGATCATCTGCGCGCGGAAGAAGGGGTTGTTCAGGTCCGGCACGCCCTTCGCAAACGTGAAGCCCCCCAGATCGAGCACCGGCGCGCAAACATACTTGCCGGGCGTGGACCACTTTCCGGCCCCGCCGAATCCCCAGGACTTGAGCCGCGCCATCCCCCGCGCCTCCGCCTGCTTCATCCAGTCCTTCTTCCCGTACTTGCGGAGCAGGTTGGCGGTGTAGTGACAGTAATACTCCGTCCCGTCCGTCACCCCCCACTGATCCTTGCTCCAGGCGGGCGCGAGCATCTTATCCTTTCGCGGGGGCAGCCCCTGGAACAGCCACTCCCGCCCGGTCACCGGCGTGGTCTCCCAGGTCTGGGCGGGGAACACGTCCATTCCCAGATAGAAGCACGGGTTGCCTTTCGGCGTCATCAGCCACCAGTAGCCGCTGCGTTTGGCGACGCGGAAGAATCCCGTGGGCTTCTCCTTCCACCCGGCCTTGAGATAGCCGCCGTACTGGTCGTAGTCCTTGGAGGGCGGCGTTTGCTTCAAAGCCTTGTCCTCCGCCGCGATATCGGCGCGCAGCTCCTCGTCCTTCTTCACCACCCGCGCCTCCGTGTAGGCGCTCTGCCCGTACCGATCCACGAAGGGCGCGAACCGCTTTGCCTCAGGCCGCGCCGTGAGTTGCATGACTGCCTCGATAGTCATCGTGGAGCCGGGGGCGATGAGCAAGGGGCGTGACTGCGCCGTCCCCGGCTCGACCAGTTGAAGCGCGAGCGAACGGGTTCCGGAGGGATCGAACGTGAGGCGCTTCACCTCTCCTGAGGGTAATTGGACGGTCACTTCCAGCGACGCGATCTTCGCCAGCCAATCCCCCCGCTCCGTCGCCCACGACGGCCGGAAGTCGGCCTCCAAGAACGCGGGGGCCGGCTCCCATCCACCCGGGC
>CAZUGW010000093.1:0-4995 GCA_964620055.1 uncultured bacterium | reverse complement strand
TTCACCAGCGTATCGTTAACGTAGAGCAAGGCCTTCTCCGGCGAGACCACGGCCTTCAGGCGATACTCCTGGTCAGGCTGGAAGCCAGGCCGGCTGGTCAGGGCGCGGGAGGCCTTGCCATCTCCGACCATGAGGCCAATCTCTACCTCGGACAGTTTACTGCCACTCAGGTCCAGCCAGAAACCGCGATTGCCCGGGTAATCTAACTGCCCGGCCACGCAGAGCCGACTGAGCGAGAGGCCCTCCGGGACCTGCCCCCAGGCCGGGAACGACAACACACACAGCGCCAGCACGACGACGATGAATCTTCGCATCCCATCCCTCCGGTTACTGCTCAGTAAGAAGCTGCAACACTCCTGCCTTCAACTCCGCGAAGCCCTGCGCACTGAGTTCGCCAAACCCCAGCGCGGCCGCCTCGTCGGTGAACTTCTGGGTGAACCCGACCTGCAAGGGCACGCGCTGCGCCACCAATGCCCCCACCTGCTCCGGCCTCCAGCCCCGCTTTGCCGCGAGCAACTTCAGCAACTCCACGTCCTGCGCGCCCCGGCGCAGCGCGAACACACGCAGACTCGCGACGGGTCCCGCGTAACCGGCCAGGTTGCCCGGCACGATCAGCGTGGTCTGGCTCGCCTCCCGCAGAGAGTCGGCCTCTCCCAGCGAATCCCACGGCAGCACGCCGTTCAGTCCCAGCGCCGCGGCCTTCAGGCACCACGCCGCGGTCTCGTGGTCGGAATGTGACACCTCGTTCGCCGCCCCATAGACGTGCGGATCGGGAATCCGTCGGTTGTACTCCTTCGCAAACCGCGGCAGGTCGAAGATCTCGCCGTTATAGTAGATCGTGTCCATCAACCCGTCGAGTTGGTCGTATTGCCACCACGACCGACTGACATCTCCGCGGAAGAAGAGATGCAGGCCCTTCGCCCCGGCCGCGCCCTGCTTGACCAACCCGGCCCAGAACCGCAAAGCCTGCCAGTCGTCCCTCCCCGACGGCTCGTCCAGCGTCCACCACGTCCCGCCGAAGTTTGGCTTGTCGTTCAAGTAAGCCTGATAGTCGGTGCGCGTCCAGCCCTTCGCCTGGAGGTGCTGCGCGACTTCGCGCGCCACGTTTATGAAGCCCTCGCGGTAGGCCGCCGGAAACGCCTGCTCGATGGGCGGAGCCGCGAACATGTGGCGCACAGTGTCCGACTGCTGCCTCGGATCGCCCTGGAACGGATAGTAGTCCCGGAACGGGAGCGGCCAATGCTCGCACAGCGGCAAGTAGAACGTCTTCACCGGCACGCCGCGCCGCGGGTTGCCGAGGAAGGCCGAGCCGTCCAGCAACGGGCCGATCACTTTGTCGAACGCGCTCCAGTCCGTGATGTGAACGTCCGCGCCCTTGCCCGCAATCGCCGGCGCGTAACCCTCCGGTATCCGGCCCGTCTGGGAATACGGCACCGTGTTCAGCGTGCAGCGGTGATAGTGGGCCAGCCGATGCGCGGCATAGAAGTAGTCCGAACCCACCTCTCCGCCCGGCGGGTTGTAGCAGTTCAACTCCGCGTTGAACGTCATCTCCTCCGGGATCGAGACGGGGTAGACGGCGATGTCGAGACCCAGCCGCAGGGGCGCGGGCGAACCCGCGGCCGTCACCAACACTGTGCCGGAATACACCCCCAGCGCCAGGTCCTGCGGAACCGCGATGTCAACGTACACCGCCTGGAGCTTCTGGTTCGGCACCGCGTTGTCCGCGGCCGGCAGGTCGAACGTGTGAATCAGCGGGACCGCGTACTCCTCGTGCCACTTCCCGTCGGCCTGGACGTACCACATGCGGAAGGTGCGAACGGAGTCCCGGCCGATGGCCACTGACGGGCCCTTCAGATCGGTCAGCTCTACGCGAACGTCCTTGAGCGGGCGGTCCTTGACCTCAACCGCGATCTGAAACGCGACGATCTCCCCCCGCGCGGCGACGAGACGCACGCGATTCGACTTGCCATCCCAGACCGCATTCTCTCGAGTCAGGTCCTTCTGGGGTGGCTCTGCCACCCCGTTGGGGTACGCAACCCCTGGGCCGCCTGCGGCGGCCGGGGTGGCGGCCGGCGAAGCCGGCCCAGCCACGCCACCCCAGAGGGGCTCGAACATGGCCTCTGTAGTGACCGGATCCACCTTGGTCACCTCTGGGAAGGCCCACACGCGCATCCACTTGTTCGCGGGCGGCTCGCCGGCCCCGTAAGCGAAGGGCGACGCGGGGAGCAGGGGAGGAGCCGCCAGCGCCGCCGACGCCTCGCCTTTCGCCACCACCGCCGGCCCTACCAGCCCCGTCTCGCCCACGGCCTGCACCTCGACCGTCAACTCCGCGCGGGCCGGCAGGTCCTCGAAAAGAATGCTCTGTTTCGCCCCGCCCTCGGCCGCAAACGGCACGCGCCACGCCGGAACGCGCGCGCCGTTCACCTTCATCACATACCCGAACGCGCCGCGCGGGGCGGTGAACGTGATGCGCGCGGCACCATAGGTCAGCCCCGCCTCGGCGGGCGCGGGGACGATCTTCAAATCCTTCGGCCGCCCGAGTGCGGGCATCTTCGCCAAGGCCGTACTCACCACCAGGTATGGCGCGAACTCCCCCGACTCCCGCGAATGCACGTAATTGTTGATCATCACCTCGCCCGACGGGCTGGTCTCCTCCTCGACCGCCATCCCCTCGCTCAGTCCACTCCTCATCGCGGCCACGATGCGCGGGTCCACCGCCACCTTCCACCACCCGTCGCCCTGATACTCTCGCTCCCCGTGGCAGTGCCGCGAGTTCCCATTCCCGAAGATCACCGCCCATAACTGCGACCCCGGATAGGCCCACGCGCGCTGCTGATAGCTGGCCTCCCGATACGTCGCCCCATGCCCCTCGTCATCCCTCTGATACGACCGCTCCTGCGCGCCCTCCACCCACTCATTCCCAACCGTGGACACCCCGATCTTGCGCAGGCAATCCGGCCTCGCCGGGTCCACGCCGATCCGCTGCTTCTCGCTCTCCGCCGCCTCCGCGACGTCGTGCACCCACAACTCCGCGGAGACGATCTTCTTCCCCCGCAGTTGCGACGTATCGAAATCCAGCAGGGCCAGCTCCTGATTCCCCTTCAGCTTGAGCTGCGAGGTCTTGCCCATACTGGTATCCAACTCCTCCGGAAAGGCCGACACCCACACATCCCGCGTCGCCGTCAATCTCACCGTCTCCGCCTCCCCGTTCGCACAACCCAGCAGCACCGCAGTCATCACCAACAGCCCCGCTATCGTCCTCTCCCTCACCACTTGCTCCTATGGTCTGGCCCCTAGACCCTAGACCCGATCCCCCATCCCTCCGGCAACCACGGTTTGAGCGCGATGAGGAAGTCCTCCACCATCGCCCCGATGTCATACATGTCCGTGACATGTGCGTCCAGGAAGAGCGCCTGCCGCGCCGCCTCCCGGTCGCAGTGCAAGGCCGCCTTGATACTGAGGTCGTGAATCGTCACCCACCGTTGCACCAGCGAATGTACGGCGGCCGGAAGCACGATTTGTGTGCCGGTGACCTGCTTTCCCGCCACCGTCACCATCGCCTCCACACACGCGTCCTTGGGGAGGCCTTTGAGGAACTCGCCCGTATTCAACAGATTCAGCGCCCGCGTGTACGGCTCGCCGGTAAAGTACGACCACAGCAGTTCGTGCGCGTGCTCCGTGGTCATCAGGTGCAGATCGCCCACCGGCTCGGGGCCATAGGCCCAGTCGTGGATGATCTGCGGGCACTTGCGCCGGCCGAAGGGTTCTCGCCCGGGGCGGACCTTGCGCAGGTGGCTGCTCAGGCCCAGTTGCTCCACGCGGCGCGGGGTGTAGAAGTATTCGTAGAACTCCGCCAGGTGCGTCTCCCCCGTCGAGGGCCAGGCCCCGAGCAGCCGAAAGATGTCCTGCTGCAAGGTCACGTCCTCCTCGTGCGTATCGAGGAGCGAGTCCTGCATCTTCGCGGCCGAGGCCTGCGTCGCCGCGAGAATGTCTTGGGTCCGGTCCTCGCCCTTCACCCACAGCCGGGTGACGAACGACTGGTGGTTCACCCCGCCCTGCTCCATCGCGATCTCAGTCTTCTCCACCCCGAAGACCTTCGCGAAGTAGTTGAACAGCTCATCCGCCGAGTGGCACAGCCCCCAGCACGTGATCGGCGTGTAGCGCGCCACCACGCCGGTGACGCAGGACATGGGGTTGGTGAAATTGAGCAGCACCGCCTCGGGACAGAGGCGCTCCATATCGCGGCCCAGTTGTGGCACGACGGGCAGAGTCCGCAGATTGCGCGCCAGCGCGGCCGGTCCGAGCGTGTCGCCGACGCCCACGGGGATGCCGTACTTGAGACACACCTCCCACGACCGAAAGTCCGACTCCTCGCCGCCCACGGTGATGGAGAGGATCACCGCGTCCGCGCCCTTCAAGGCCTCCTCGCGGTCCAGCGTGCGCGACACCGTGATCTTGGACCCCGTTTGGGCTACGATCCGCTCCAGCAGATCGGCCACGACATTCATCGGCGTTTCGTCAAGATCGTGCACCACGAGGTGCGTCTCATCGAACCCGCCGACGATCAGCATATCCCGCAGGACCTTGTGCACGAACTTGTACGAGGCCCCGACGAAGACGATCTTCCTCGGTCCCACCGACCCCCGCCGCCCGACCTCCGACTCCCGTTCCTCTAGCTGCGTCACGGCGAACCTCCACACGTGCGGACTTGCCAGATCATTGCGGCGTGACGGGGCGGATTCCTGCCGGGGTCGGCAAAGACGGGACCCGGCTCCGGCTCCCGCACCCCATGGAAGAATCTCGCCGAACTCATTGACCTCTCCCAGTACTTGTGCTATCCTTCCATCCTAACTGGGGAATCATCGCCGCGATTCCTATCCCTGGGTATCGCGTTCCATCTGAGTTTCCTGCGCGGCGCGCCCCCGTATCACTCGCTGCATGGAGGGATGCAATGCGCAGCAAACGTCTCACCCTGGCCCTGGGCTTGGCCCTCGG
>CAZUGW010000092.1:5414-10170 GCA_964620055.1 uncultured bacterium | reverse complement strand
TTGAGGTCGCGATTCCGTGGTCAGCCGACCACGTCGGAGTGATGCTCAACGCGGATACGCACGGGGAGGGGAGGACGCTGGACCGGACGCGGTGGGTGACGCTGATGTCGGGGCGCTAGTGTGCGGTCTCAAAGATGCCTTTGCAGAGAGACGCGTCGGCGCTATCCTCCCGAGCAGGTTTCCCACCCATCCCTGGGACACCACTCAAGGAGATCACAAGTAGCGCGGCTACAGAGAGCAGTCTGTGGCGCGTGGTCATCTGAGACCCCTTTCTGTGTCAAGTGCTTCACCACGGAGGGCCGAGGTGGGCGGAGATAGTCTACCACTTGGTATCCGGCTCTCCTCTTTGGATCTGGAAGGCTTCGGCTGTGCCGTGCCGAAGTAACCGCAACACCGATGGAGTTCGCCGGCCGTGAGCAGCCAACTGAGACAAGCCGCCCCTTTCGATACCCGATCCCCGACACCCGATACCCGAGCTCGCGTCACCCCCCGCGCCATCCTGCTCGGCCTGCTGCTGCTGATCGTCGTCTCCATCAGCGCCTTCTACGCCGATCTGCTCACCGGGTCGGGGGGCTATACCAGTGGCGTGCCGGCGCGGGCGCCATTCGTAGCGCTGTTCCTCGTGACCGTGCTTGCCTCGCTGCCGGTGGGGCGTGCGCTGAGGTTCACCCGGCGCGAACTGCTCTCCGTTTACTCCATCGTGCTCGCCGGCGCGCCGTTCGTCTCCTACGGCCTGCTCGGGTTCATGCTGCCGAGTCAGGTCTATCTGTATTACGCGGCCCGCAAGTTCCCGGACTATGGGCCGGTGTATCTCCACCTCATCCCCACCTGGTTCAGCCCCAGCGATCCCAACGCGGTCGAGAACTTCTTCATGGGCGGCACGCCGGTCCCGTGGTCGCTGTGGTACGTTCCGCTGGCGGCCTGGTGTTCGTTCCTGCTGGCGCTGGTGGTGGCTTCGCTCTGCCTGGTGGTGCTGGTCCAGCGTCAGTGGATTACGAACGAGCGCCTGGCCTTCCCTTTGGCGCAGATCCCACTGGAGTTGGTGACCGAGAAGGAGACGCCGCAGGGCAAGGTCGCCCGTCTCCCCGTGGCGCGCGTGTTCTGGGTCGGATTCGCGCTGACGCTGCTGATCGGGTGTTGGAACAACCTCACCACGGTCTTCCCGTCGCTGCCAGCGGTCCCGCTGGGGCCGGTGGTGATCTCCCCGGCGGTGCGAGTCGGCCCGATGGCCGGGATCGGCGATATCGAGTTGGTGTTGTGGCCCTGGATGATCGCGATTGCGTATCTTATCCCCAAGGAGCTGTCACTCTCGGCCTGGGTGTTCTGGATCGTGCGGGTCGTGCTGGCCGTTATCGCGATCAGCTTCGGCGCGCAGCCCCGCGCGGCGATGGACTGGCTGGGCGACACCGCGTTTCCGGCCTATGCCTTCCAGGGATTCGGCGCGATCCTGGCGCTGGCAGTGTGGGCGGCGTGGAAGGCGCGGCGGCACCTGGCGCGGGCGGCGCGGATCGCGTTCAGTCGCGAGTCGGGCGTGGCCGACTCCGACGAGCCGATCCCGTATCGGTGGGCATTCATCGGGCTGGTGCTCTCCTTCGTCTGGATGGTGGGCTTCTTCAGCCTCTCGGGAGCGCGGCCGATCGTGGGTGTGATCTTCGTGGGGCTGCTGCTCGCGTTCTACATGATGTGGAACTGGATTCGCGCCGAGACGGGCCTGGGCATGTTGCTCTTCCCGCTCTTCCTGGACGACATGCTGGACGGCTTCGGCAATTCGATTCTGCGGCCCAACGAGGTGCTGACGTGGATGATGGTGCGGTGGACGTACTTCCCCGGGGCGAGCTCGACCGCCGATGTGGTGAGCGGGAACGTGCTGGAGACGTTGAAGATCGCGGACCAGGCGCACATTGAGACGCGGCCGCTGTTTCGCGCGATGTGCGTGGGGATCGTGCTGGCGCTGGTGGTGGGAGTGTACGTGACGCTGACGGGGATGTACCACTACGGGTTCTACAACCTGCGCGCGGCCAACCAGTCGTGGCTCTCCAGCCAGGTGAACTGGAATGTGGGGCACATCTTCTCGGCCCTGACCAGCCCGACGAAGCTTGACCCGAACGCCATCGGGGGGATCGTGGCCGGTGGCATTGTGGCGATCGGCCTGGGACTGCTGCGCGCGCGGTTCTGGTGGTGGCCGCTGCACCCGGTGGGATACCTGGCGGCGAATTGCTGGGGGATGCACTGGTTCTACATGCCGTTCTTCGTGGGGTGGCTGGCGAAAACGATGGTGACGCGGTATGGGGGGCTGCGGCTGTACCGGCAGACGGTGCCGCTGGCGATTGGGCTGATCGCGGGCGAACTGGTGAGCTCCATGGTCTGGACGGTGTATCGCATCTGCATCTTCGGGCATCGGTGAGGGGGGCATGCTGAAGATCCCGTTCTCCATCTCGGTCTATGAGCACGCGGCGCAGTTGATCGGCCGCTCGCCGTGGGAGGTGTCACGCGACCCGGAGTTGTTGTACCAGGCCCACCGCGCGGCGTACTTGCGCTATCGCCACTTCCCGGTGGTGGTGGGCATTGACATCTACAACCTGGAGGCCGAGGCCTATGGGTGCGTGGTGGAGCGGCCGGAGGGGAATGGCATTCCGGCGGTGACGAGGCCGCGGGTCGAGTCGCTCGATGACGCGCTCGGCCTCGCGGCGCTCCGTCCGACGGAGGGACGCATTCCTGCGTTCATCGAGGCGGGGAGGCGGCTGGCCGCGGAGTATCCAGAGGCCGACGTGCGCATTCCCGTGAGCGGGCCGTTCTCCATCGCCACGAGCCTGCTCGGGCTGGAGGAGTTGCTGATCGGGGTGGCGGAGCGGCCGGAGGTAGTGCGCGCGTTTCTGATGAAGCTAATTCCCGGGCAGCTCGCGTTCTGCCAGGCGGTGCGGGAGGCGGGACTGGACGTGGCGTTCTTCGAGTCCGCGGCCGCGCCGCCGCTGTTGTCGCCACGGCAGTTCCGGGAGGTGGAGTTGCCCGCGCTGAAGGAAGCGATGCAGCGCGTGGCCGAGAACGTGGGGCACCCCGTGCCGTGCATCATCGGCGGCGACACAGAGCCGATTGTAGACGCGATGATGGAAACCGGGACCGACTTCGTGATCTGCCCGGCGGAGACGGATCGGGAGCGGTTCCTGGCGCGCATGGAGCGCTATCCCCACGTCAAAGTGCGAGTGAACCTCAACCCGGCACTCTATACGCGAGGCACAAGGGAGGAGATCATCGCGGAGGTGGATCGGGTGATCGCGCTGGCCGCGGGCCGGCCCAATGTCTTGCTGGGCACGGGTGCGGTCCCTTACGAGACACCGCCGGAGAACCTGCTGCTGATTCGGGACTACGTGGCGTAGAGGCAAGACGATGGGGATTACCACAGGAGGTTCAGTATGAAGCTTGCCATCATCGGCGCGGGGAGTCTGGGTTTCACGCGCCGGACTGTACACGATGTGCTCGCGGTGCCGGATTTCCGCGACATCGAAATCGCCCTCACCGATATCAGCGAACGCAATCTCGACATGGTGTATCAGCTCTGCAAGCGGGACCTCGAGGCCTCCGGCCTCCCTGCGAAGCTCACGGCCACCTTGGATCGCCGCGCGGCCGTGACGGGCGCGAACTACGTCTACAGCGTGGTGCGTGTGGGTGGGCTGGAGGGTTTTGCGACGGACATAGACATCCCTCTGAAGTATGGCGTGGACCAGTGCGTGGGAGACACACTCTGCGCGGGCGGGATCATGTGCGCGCAGCGCACCATCCCGGTGTTGCTCGAGTTCTGCAAAGACATCGCCGAGGTGGCCGCGCCGGGCTGCCTGTTCATCAACCACTCGAACCCCATGGCAATGAACATGTGGGCCGTGAGCAAGTACGGCCACGGCGTGCGGAACGTCGGCTTGTGCCACGGCGTGGAGGGCGGGCATCACCAGATCGCGGAGGTCCTCGGCCTGCCGCGGGGAGAGGTGGATATCATCTGCGCGGGGATCAACCACCAGACCTGGTACCTCAGCGTCAAGCACAAGGGCCAGGACCTGACGGGCAAGCTGCTGGAGGCGTTTGAGAAGCACCCCGTGTACAGCAAGACCGAGAAGGTGCGCATTGACGTGCTCCGCCGGTTCGGCTACTACTCCACCGAGTCCAACGGACATCTCAGCGAGTACTTCGCCTGGTATCGCAAGCGGCCGGAGGAGATCATCAACTGGATAGACGCGGAGTTCACGTCGTGGATTCACGGCGAGACCGGCGGCTACCTCCGCGTCTGCACGGAGGGGCGGAACTGGTTCGAGACCGACTTCCCCAAATGGCTATCCGAGCCACCTCAGCCTATCGGCCCCGAGCACCGCAGCGGTGAGCACGGCTCGTATATCATGGAGGGGCTGGAGTTGGGGCGCGTCTATCGCGGGCACTTCAACCTGCCGAACCGCAACTGTATGACGAACCTCCCCGCGGACTGCATCATCGAGGCGCCGGGATACGCGGACCGCAACGGGATCAACCTGCCGATCGTCGGCGACCTGCCGCTGGGCTGCGCGGCGGTGTGCAATCAGAGCATCTCCGTCCAGCGTATGGCGATGGAGGCGGCGGTCAGCGGCGACGACACGCTGCTGCGGCAAGCGATGCTGATGGATCCGCTCACCGGAGCGGTCTGCAACCCGCCGGAGGTGTGGCAGATGGTGGACGAAATGCTCGTCGCGCAGGAACAGTGGCTTGAGTTCGAGTTGCATCGGATCGCCCATGCGCT
>CAZUGW010000092.1:5162-5388 GCA_964620055.1 uncultured bacterium | reverse complement strand
ACGAAGGAGGGGTATCGGGGCGCGGTGCGGTTGGAGGTGAAGACGGTGGAGGAGATGCGGAGGATAGGGGGAGGATGAATGCATCGGCGTACTCACGAGTGGCGGTCACGAATAGGCAGGTAGATTGCCCGGGGTCTTCTTGAACGCCTCTGCGGCGACGGGCAACCGGCAGCCCTGCTTGCTTGACAGTGCATGGGCTGTAAAGGAGAATGGGGAACGCGACTCC
>CAZUGW010000092.1:1127-5124 GCA_964620055.1 uncultured bacterium | reverse complement strand
GAGGGAGGTGCGTTGGGCTCAATGGAAACGGCATGTGCTCAAGTAACTATCGCTGACCTGTTCGCAGGCGCGGGAGGGTTCTCCCTGGGGTTCGCACAGGTTGGCTGCCATGTGGCCCTGGCCGTCGAACAGGACACGTGGGCCTGCGACACGTTTCGCCACAATCATCCCGAGACGCGGGTGCTCCAACGAGACTTGCGGAGCATCGCAGACGACGATCTGGCCGCGCTCCTGCCGTCTGGTGTGGACATGCTGCTCGGCGGCCCCCCATGTCAGGGCTTCTCTATTGCGAACCTGTCTGCAGGCGACCCGAACGACCCGCGCAACACGCTCTTCATGGAAATGGTGCGTGCAGCCTCACTGTGGCGGCCGCCGATCATCGTGATGGAGAACGTAGCGGGGCTTCTCGCCCGGAAGACAGCCTCTGGGCAGCAGGTGATAGATGTCATCTGTGAGGAGTTCTCGGCTCTGGGATACCTTGTGGACTACCGCATCCTCCGTGCCGTGGACTTCGGCGTACCACAGTTGCGGCCGCGCCTCTTTGTGATTGCCTGCCTGGATAGCTTGCCGGAGGCATTCCCTAGCCCGACCCATCTTTCGTCATACGACGTCAGACAGGACTCGCTGTTCGGTGAGGAGTGTCTGCCTTACACTCCTACCCTCTGGGACGCGATTTCCGACCTTCCGGTGCTGAACGCCGGACAGGGAAGCGACGAAGCGAGTTACACCTCTCCGCCGCTAACTGACTACCAGCGCCGGCTCCGCTCCGGCAGCGAGGTGCTTCATAACCACGTAGCTATGAACCATAGTAAGCGCATGGTAGATAGGTTTGCTAGTATGAAGTGGGGGGATTCGATATCCGATGTTCCGGAGGAACACCAACCCAGGAAGCGCGGCAACGCGCGGCTGTTCTCAGACCGCGCGTTTGACCAGAACAACCGGCGCATGCACCCGGACCGCCCCTGCCACACCATCCCGGCTTCGTTCTACGCGAACTTCGTGCATCCGTATCAACATAGGAACTTCACGCCCAGGGAGGGAGCACGCATACAGTCTTTCCCGGACACCTATAGGTTCATGGGCAAGCCCACTGTCGTAAGCCAGAAGCTTCTCGCGCGCGAGCAACGGCACTCAGAGCTTCACCTCTGTCAGTACAATCAGATAGGGAACGCGGTGCCGCCCATGCTCGCGCGTGCGTTGGCGACGCATCTCCTAGACGTGGCACCTTCACTCCGGGAGAGGGGCATTTATGCCAGCGCACGGTAACAACATTGAGAGCAAGCTAAAGGAGAGCGCAAAGTATGCCGACAAGCGTAGCCAAGGGCTACTCCGGGAGATACTCAAGCGCTACCGGTCATGGCGTACCGCGAACGAGAATCTGAAAGGACCAGGCCGTGAGCCGACCGTTGCTGACGAAGATATCGTCCACCGGCGGGCGCAGATATATGATGAGTACAAGCTGTTCCTCGATCAAGCTCGGTACGCGGAGCACTTCGATTCGCGCTCGAATCTCATCTCCACCGCACTTGAGGAGTTCATGGAATTCCTGTTTCGGGACCTAGTCGCGGCTTTCAGAGGAGCCCCTCTCATAGGCAAGGCGCACACGTTCAAGGATATCTTCTTTCTTCCGCAGTCCTACTCAGCGATGGTGAAGTCGCCTTCAGCGAAGGTTGAGGTGAAGGACCACGATTTCGTGATCGGGGCGAGGGTATTGGCGACACTGAGATGCTCGGAGTCCAAGGCAAGCGGCTCTCAGGAGCTCACGTGGGATCTGCCCGCGGTCGCGGTAGAGTGCAAGACGTACCTCGACAAGACAATGCTCGAATCCTCTTCGACGGCTGCGGAACAGCTCAAGGCCCGGAACCCCAATGCGCTGTATCTGGTGGTGATGGAGTACATCAAACTGACCGAGCGCGTGAACCTGCAAAAGTACAAGCTTGACCAGATCTATGTGCTACGGTGCCAGAAGAACGTTGATCGCGAGTACCGCTGCAACCTCGACATGGAGACGAGAGTAGACGCGAGGTCAGGCTGGAGGCAGAAGCAGATAAGCGGGCCCGTTGTATGGGACCTCTTCAGGACCGTCCGCGAGCATCTTACTGCTGATTGGGGGGCCGAGGATCTGGAGGCGCGCATAGAGCGAGGCTATCTCCTCGGCCACGGCCAGGATACGTTTCCTTCCAGTGCCCCTGAGGAGGTAGCGGAAGAGCCGGCTTCATACGAACCCCAATTGCAGTTGGATGTCCAGTAGCAGCGCGTTACCCCACTACCTCCGCCTCCAACTCATCCAGGAACTCCCGCGCGGGGCGACCGCACCAAGGCCTCCGCGGCAAGCCAATCCCCGCGCCCTCACCCCTTCCTCTCCACCACCTCCGTCGTCTGCCGCACTTTGACGATGTGGTCGGGCGGGTAGTAGCCCCGCAGGCAGGCGCAGGGATAGACCCAGGTGCGCGCGCCGACCAGGGTGCCGGGGTGGATCACCGCGTTGCAGCCGATCTGTACTTCGTCCCCAAGGATGGCGCCGAGTTTTTGCATCCCGGTCGGGAAGTCGCGGCCGTTCACATGCACGGTGATCTCGCCCCAACTCAGCTTGAGGTTGGAGAGCACCGCGCCCGCGCCCAGGTTCACGTTGCCGCCGATGATGCTGTCGCCGACGTAACTCAAGTGCGGGACCTTCGCTTCGTCGAGCACTACCGAGGCCTTCACCTCGGAGTAGCGGCCCACATAGACGTCCGCGCCAAGGATCACCGGCCCGCGCAAGACGCTGTTCGCCGCCAGATGACATCGCGGCCCGACCACCACCGGGCCGAGCAGTTGCGCGCCGGGCTCGATCACCGCGTCGGGCGAGACGCTGACGAGGTGGCGCAGACTCTCGACGGGCTCGCTCAGGGTCTCCGGCGAGAGCCCGAAGCTGCGGACGATGTACGCGGGAAGCCGAAGCAGGGCCTCCCACACCAGTTCCACGCCGTCGAAAATGTCGGCGTGCTCGAAGCGCGAGAGATCGAAGAAACTGCGGGGGGTGAGCACGGTGTACTATCCTCGGGATGGGATGATATATGATACCGCGTGCAGAGGAATGGCAATCAGCAGTCGGCCGTGCTATAATGCCCGCGCCCGAAGCGCTTCGTTTGCGTCCGGCCTCGCCGTTTTCTCTGTGCCTTTGTGCCTTTGTGTTGAATCGCCGTTACTTCCCATGACGCTCAAAGGACGGTTCCTCCATGACCGACATCCGCGTCCGCATGGCGCCCTCCCCGACCGGCCGGTTGCACATCGGCACGGCGCGGACGACGCTGTACAACTGGCTCTTCGCCCGTCACACCGGCGGGACGTTCGTGCTGCGCATCGAGGACTCGGATCAGGCGCGGTCGTCAGACGAGTTCACCGCCGACATTCTCGACAGCCTGCGCTGGCTCGGCATTGACTGGGACGAGGGGCCGGAGGTGGGCGGGCCGCATGGTCCCTACTTCCAGTCGCAGAAGCTGGCGCGCTACCGAGAGGTGGCGGAGGAACTGGTGGCGCGGGGGATCGCGTATCCGTGCTACTGTACCGCGGAGGAACTCGCGGCGCGTCGCAAGGAGATGCAGGCCGCGGGGTTGCCTCCCAAGTATGATCGCACCTGCCTTCGCCTCACGGCCGAGGAGCGCGCGCGCCGCGACGCGGAGGGCCGGCCCAAGGCCCTGCGCTTCCGCGTGCCGGACGAGGGGAGTGTGGGGTGGACCGACCTGATTCGCGGGGAGGTGTCGTTCGAGAACGCGCTGCTCGATGACTTCGTGTTGGTGAAGGCGGACGGCTTCCCGACGTACCTGCTCGCGGTGGTGGTGGATGACAATGACATGCGCATTTCGCACATCCTGAGAGGGGAGGACATCCTCTCCGCGACGCCGCGGCAACTGCATATATACCAGGCGATGGGTTGGGAGACGGCGGAATTCGCCCACATCCCGCTCATCCTCGCGCCTGACCGGTCAAAGCTGTCGAAGCGCCACGGCGCGACCTC
>CAZUGW010000092.1:0-1027 GCA_964620055.1 uncultured bacterium | reverse complement strand
AACTTCATGGCCCTGCTCGGCTGGTCGCCGGGGGAGGATCGGGAGTTGATGACGCGGGAGGAGATGATCCGCGACTTCTCCATCGAGGGCATCGGCAAGTCCGGCGCGGTGTTAGATCTGGAGAAGCTGAACTGGATGAACGGGGTGTATCTGCGGCAGCTCTCGGCCGAGCGGTACGCGGAACTCGCCAAGCCGTTTCTGGAGAAGGCGGGCCTGCTCGCGGACAGCCCGTCGGACGAGTACCTTACTCAGGTTCTCTCACTAGAGCAGGAGCGGGCCAAGACGCTGTCCGAGTTGCCCGAGTTGACCGAGTTCTTCTTCCGAGGGCCGGAGAGCTATGACGAGAAGGGGGAGGCGAAGTGGTTCCGGCGGGAGGGCGCGGCGGAGTTGCTGGCCGCGATTCGCGAGGCCCTGGCGAAGGTGGACGACTGGAGCGTCGCGTCACTGGAGGCCGCCCTCCGGTGTCTCGCGGAAACGCGCGGCGAGAAAGTCGGCCCCGTCATTCACACCACGCGCCTCGCGGTCACCGGCCATACCGCGGGGCCGGGGCTGTTCGAGACGCTGGCGGTGCTGGGGAGGGAGCGGGTGGTGGCGCGGGTGGAGCGGGCCGGGGTGGAGCAGCGCAGAACCTAACGATGCTGGCCAGACCAGCCGCAGCAGACAGAAGGCGGGAGCGAGGGGGTGGGAAGAGGGGTGAAAAGAGGTGGGAAAAGGGTGGAAAACCATGGTGATTTCCATTCCCAAATCGCTTCTAGCCCTATCTTTGTGCGTCTTGGGCGATCTTTTCACCGAATGCGCGTTTCTCGGTTTTCGCCATTTCCGCCCGCGAGGAAGGAGGGTGCTGGTGGGACGAGATATGAGGTTGTCAAGGTGCTGGCTGTCGCGTTAAGCCTCTTATATTAGTACACTAGCAGGTTTTAGGTATGATGTCAAGAGGGCAGCGGGCAAGAAAGGGGCGTTGGCACCGCCGCCCCTGAGGCGACTGAAACCCCGCGCTTGGCTCCGTGTCAAAGCAAGCGGAAGCTGT
>CAZUGW010000091.1:341-10191 GCA_964620055.1 uncultured bacterium | reverse complement strand
GACCGTGCCTTCCTGCTGCACCAGCGCGACCTTGTCGAACTCCACCACATCGCCCTTCGCCACGTCGAGCTTCTCCACCATGAACACCTCATCCGGCTCGACGCGATATTGCTTTCCACCCGTCTCGATGATTGCATACATGCGAGAATCAGCCTCCAGAACCTTAGGAGTATAGCAGAGCCGCAGTTCCGTGTCAAACGTTGACACCATGCGCTTCCACCTGTTAGAGTCTCGTCACCGCGGCCCGGGAAAGCCGGCCCTCTGGGAGCCAGGACCTCCTGACGACCTTCTGGGGGTCTTGACAGAATACATAAATACTGCTACTATCCTCGGATAATACCAGAAATATCGCGTAAGGACCATCGTGAACCTCATCTGCCGACAATCTCGTCTCACCGGCGAGGTGACCCTCCCCGGGTCTAAGTCCCACACCATCCGGGCGGTCGCCATCGCCTCCCTGGCCCAGGGGGAGAGCGCCATCCGCGCTCCCCTCGTCTCCAACGATACCTGCGCCGCCGTAGACGCCTACCGCGCCCTCGGCGCCGAGATCGCCACTGTAGGGCGGGTATGTCGGCCGCCGCAGGCGGACGCATGCCCGCCTCTGGAATGGCGCGTCCGTGGCTTCGGCGGCGAAGTACGCCTCCCTGACGACGTGATTGACGTGCGCAACTCCGGGGTAACCCTGCGGACGGCGCTGGGAACCTGCGCCCTGCTGCGAGACGGCCTGGCCGTGCTCACCGGAGACGCCCAGATTCGCCGCCGCCCCGCCGGGCCGTTGGCCCAGTCCCTCACCGACTTGGGGGCCAACGTCCGCTCCACGCGGGCGAACGGCTGCGCTCCCTTCGTGGTGGAGGGACGGCTGCGCGGGGGAGAGACCAGCATTGAGGGGACCACCAGCCAGTACGTCACCGGCCTGCTCATCAACGCCCCCCTCGCCGACGGCGACTCTGTAATCCGAGTGACCAAGCTCAACGAGGCCCCCTATGTCGAAATGACCCTGGATTGGCTGCGGCGGCAGGGCATTCGCTTCGAGCAGGACGGTCTCACCGAGTTCCGCCTCCCCGGCGGGCAGAGCTATGCGTCCGTGGACCGGACGATCCCCGCCGATTGGTCCTCCGCCACGTTTTTCGTCGGCGCGGGGGCCTTGCCGGGCAATTCCGTGACTCTGCGGGGCCTTGACCTCGCCGATACGCAGGGTGACAAGGCGATTCTGGACTACGTGCGGGAGATGGGAGCGGAGGTCCAAGTCTCTGATACGTGGATTCGAGTCTCTGGACGGGAGCTCGTGGGGCGTGAGTTCGATCTCAACGCCACCCCGGACGCTCTCCCCATGCTCGCCGTCCTCGGCTGCTTCGCCCGGGGCGTCACCAGGCTGGTGAACGTCCCCCAGGCCCGCCTCAAGGAGACTGACCGTATCGCCGTCATGGCGCAGGAACTCGGCACGATGGGGGCGAAGGTCGAAGAGCTGCCCGATGGCCTCATCGTCCACGAGAGCCAGCTTCACGCCGCCGAAGTGGACGGTCACGACGACCACCGGGTGGTGATGGCCCTCGCCGTAGCCGGCTGCAGTCTCCACGCGGTAGACGCCTCCCGTCTCCGCGTAGACACCCTCATTCACGGCGCCGAAGCCGCCGCCGTCACCTTCCCGGAGTTCGCTGACTGCATGAAATCGCTGGGCGCTGATCTCGAAACCACGGACTAGGGTAGGCCGTTGTCTGGCCTTTTGCCTTTTGCCTTTTTACTTTTTACTTGGGGGTGCACATGCTCGGCTGTGACCTTGGAACGCTGTTCAAACTGACCATGGCGGGCGGATCGTATCAGGAGGGCCTCACCGTCCATTTACAGGGCGTGCCGCCGGGGATTCTCCTCACCGAGGAGCAGATCTACCGCGACCTGCTGGTGCGCAAGCCCGGCCAGGGCGAGCTCACCTCGCCCCGCCGCGAGCCGGATATCCCGGTGATCTTCAGCGGCGTCAACGCCGCCGATACCATGCCGGGGTTCAAGAACGCGGGCTACACCAACGGCACGCCGCTGGTGATTCTCATCCCCAACCTGGACCGCCATTTCGAGCACATCGAGCAGTACCAGGCCACCAATCGCACCCCGCGGCCTGGCCACGCGTCGTATGCGTCGTATCAGAAATACGGCGAGTGGGACGACGCCGTCGGCGCGGGGATTTTCAGTGGGCGCTACACCTCCACCCTCGTCGCCGCGGGCGTGGTGGCGAAGCGCATCCTGCGCGATCACGGGATCGAGGTGGTCGGCTATGTGAAAGAGGCGGCGGGCGTGGCCATGCCCGACCTGCCCCTCGAGACCATCAAGCAGAAAGTGGCGGCGTTCAAGGAAGTGCGACGGCAGCACGATCCGGTGTATCAGGCGATCTTCGCCTCCGGGCGACTGCGGCCGGAAATGCGGTTCACGGAAAAGATCGCGGTGCTGGCCGAGTTCGAGAAGGAAGTGCCCGACCTGAAGCGCCCGCCGATGGACGAGGAGGCGGTGCGGAAGGAATACGGCGTGCACCCGAAACTGAACTGCCCCGACCTGGCCGCCGCCGATGAGATGTACCGGCGAATCATCGAGATCACCGAGGGCGGCGATTCCAGCGGCGGCGTGGCGGAAGTGATCGCCACGGGGGTGCCGGCGGGGATGGGCGAGCCGATCTTCAAGAAGCTCGACGCGGAGCTGGGCAAGATGATGGGCATCGGCACCGTCAAAGCCGTCGAGATCGGCGGCGGGATGGCGGCCAAGGACGCGGTGGGCTCGCAGTTCAACGATCAGATGCGAGTCGAGGATAAGCAGGTCAAGTTCCTGTCGAACAACGCCGGCGGCATCACCGGCGGCCTCACCACCGGCCAACCCATCGTCGTGCGCATTGCCGTCAAGCCCACGCCCACCATCGCCAAAGACCAGTTGACGATTGACAAGGTATCACTGGAGAACACGGTGCTGAGCGCGGTGACCCGCCGCGACCCCACCATCGTCCCCCGCGTCTGGCCGGTGGCGGAGGCGTTCCTGGCGCTGATCCTGGTGGATCATTTGATGATGCACCTGGCGTATCAGGCCATGGCAAAGGCGGTGGTGCGGTAGGGGCGTGGTATAATCCTGGCGGAGAAGAACGATGCCCGCTCACATTTCTGTTGACCAGGAGAAGATCGCCGACTTCTGCCGCCGACACCACATTCGGAGGCTGGCCCTCTTCGGCTCGGTGCTGCGGGAGGACTTCACGCCGGAGAGTGATGTGGACGTGCTCGTGGAGTTCGAGCCGGGCCATGTGCCCGGCCTCGCGTTCTTCGGGATGGAGCGGGAACTCTCCGAGTTGCTCGGGCGCAAGGCGGACCTGAACACGGAGGGCTGGCTCAGTTCCTACTTCCGCGACGAGGTGCTGGCGGAGGCCGAGGTGCAGTATGCCGCGACATGACGTGAACGTCACGCTGCGACAGATGCTGACTTACGCATGCGAAGCGATGGAGATGGCCGCCCGCACCAACCGAGCTGACCTCGACGACGACATTGTGGTGGGTCGCGCCCTCGTGCGGACGCTCGAGATGATCGGCGAGGCTGCCACGCGGGTCTCCACGGAGGAGCGGGCGAGCTACCCAAGCATCGCGTGGCAGGATATCGTCGCCCTGCGGAATCGCCTAATACACGGTTACGACCGCGTTGACCTCGACACGGTCTGGGAGGTCGTTCTGCACGACCTGCCCGCCTTCGTGGCTGGACTCAGACGGATCGTGCCGCCTGGCTAGTCGCTCGTGCGCGGCGGACTGCCGCCCTACTGCAGCGTGAGCTTTGCCTCCGCCGTCGCTCCTGTGATTACGTCGGTGACTTTGATCGTGTACTCTCCCGCCGCGTCGTTGAAGGCGCTGGGGAGGGTGAAGGTGGCGGCGCCTTTTTCGAGGACGAGGTTTTGGGCGTAGAGGTGGAGGAAGGTTCCGTCCGGGCCGGAGACGTGGCAGCGGACGAGGGATTTGCCGGGGCGGGAGGAGGCGAGGGTGAACTGGGGGTGCTCGCCGCGCGAGGCGGCGTCGGGGCCGGTGAGGGTGAGGGTGTTGGTCTGCTTCGCGAGGCCCAAGACGAGCACGCCGCCGACGGTGACGGAGGTCTTGACGGTGTCGGTGCGGCCCAGGCGTTCGCCGGTGCGGGCGTTGGTCACGTAGTAAGCCTGGGGCAGGCGAATGGTGATTTCCTGGCGGGCAACGTCGCCGAGTTTGTCGTCGTGGTAGATGGTGACGCCGTCTCGCCCTTCCACGGCTTTCGCCCCCACGTTGTCGGTGAGAATGGCGAGGGCCTCGGAGGCGCCGAAGCGGTAGCGCACGATCTGCGCACGATTCAGGGGCTGGCCGTCGGCATCGAGCACCTGGACGGCGGGGCGCACGTCGAGGTGGGCGAGCAGCGCCGAAACCAGCGCGCGATAGCGGGGGCCGGTGTCGGGCCGGGCAGGTTCCTCCGCTTGCCGCCGGCGGCGGCCGCGGCCGTACTTGTCGAGGCAGGCGTTGAGGTAGATCGCCCATCCCTTTCCCACTTTGCGCACGATCACCGCGTCGGTGTCACCGATCCTAAGCAGGGCCGTGCCGGTGGTGGCGGTGACGGGCTCGACCGCGTCCAGGTCTTTGAGGGCGTCGGCCTGCAGGCCCCAGGTCGCGCCGGCCGCGGTAACGGATACCGGCCCTGAGACGTGGGCGAAGAGCCGCTGCTCCTGGGCCGCGGTCTTGATCCCGAAGAAGTCGTCGAGTTGACCGTTCGCGACCCAGGCGCAGTGGTCGTCCATCGCGCCCGCCCCCGCGTCGGCGATGACGAGGCCGCCGTTCTCGGCGAAGGCCGTGAGCTTCTGCACCTCCTCGGGGGAGAGCGCGACCGAGAGCGGGAGGACGAACACGCGGTACTTGCCCTTGGCCAGCGCGTTCTTCTCGAGCTGCGGGGAGGAGACGAAGTCGAATTGCATCCCCAGGTCGTTCACCATCTGCACCCAGCCGCCGCGGGCGCCGGAGGGGTTGCGGAGGTCCTCGCGGTCGGAATGGGCCTGCGCGTAGATGGTGGTGGCGTGGACGCTGGGCATGGAGAAGTGGACGGCGATCCCGTCCTGGAGGCGCGCGGACTCGGCGAAGAGCCGGCCCACACCCTCGAAGCGCAACGCGGTGAAGGCCTCGCCCATGTCGCGGGCGGACCGGGAGTAGGTGAAGTCCGGGTTCAGGTAGGAGTACATCCAGAAGATGTTGGGATAGAGCACGTTGTGCAGCGCGGCGTTCCAGATGGCGTTCTGCACCCCCAGGCCGGAGGAGCCGTAGCCGGTCCAGAAGCCGATCATGGCTCCGGGTTTGGCGAAGGAGCGGTGGAGGTCCCACTGGTTGCCGCCGCCGTAGGAGAGGAAGTCGTCAATCACCTGGTCTAGTCGCGACCAGTCGCAGCCATTGTAGGCGGTGGTGCCCTGGGTGCCGGAGACCGCGACGTGACCGTCAGGATCGGCGGCGATGACGGCCTCGCGACAGGTCTGGTAGGCGCGGGCGAAGACGATCTCCATGTAGGTGCGATGGTCGGCCCAGGGGGCGAAGTTCCCGGTCGCGACGGCCTGCTCGGTGGTGAGAGGGAGCACCGATGTCCAGTCTTTGAAGTCGGTCTTCCACTCGCGGTTGAGCGCGGCCAGCGAACCGTACTCCTTCTTCAGCCAGGTGCGGAAGTTGGCGAGGGTGTAGGGCCCCCAGCAGTAATCGTAGGCGTCGCCATAGGAGGTGAGCGAGCCCTCGTCGCCGACGAAGTAGTAGTCCATGTTGAACGAGGCCTTGGACTTGGCGGAGGCATAGCAGCGGTCGTAGAGGTCCTTCAGCACCGCGGGGTCGTCGAGACACGGGGTGCGCTCCAGGAACTTGGTGTCCTTGGTGCGCGTGTAGAGCTCGCGCTTGGTGTTGTACGCAAGCGCGGCGAAGTCGCCGGTGCGCTGGTAGTCGGCGATGGCCTTCTCCAGGGTCTCCGGAGTGGTGGGGCCGCGGCGATACCAGTAGATGCCGAAGTGGTTGTGGGGAATGTCCAGCCCGTTGTCCACGCCCTCCGACCAGGTGGTGCCGGCCGAGACCCCGGCGGCGTTCATGAGGTGGAGGCGGAGGGCGCTGAAGTAGGGCCGGAGGCTGGAGAAGCCGAGGCTGGCGCGGTACTCCTTGTCGCGGCGCGAGGCGGGGGCGACATAGACCGGCGCGGCGCGGAGTTGGTCCACGACCGTGCCTTTTCCATCCACCAGGTCAACGGTCACGGAGGCGTAGCGCCCGAGGAAGTCGGCCAGCGGACAGGTGAAGGTGGCCGTCGCGGCGGCGGGCTGAAGGAAGGTGAAGACGACGCGCTCCAGATCATCGGCGACGGTGCAGTGGAGCGACAGCCCCGAGCGGTCACCGGCGGTGTGGAGGGAGGCGGTGAGGAGGTCGCCGCGGCGATAGACGGTCGCATCGAGCTTGAGATCGGTGAGCGTGGCCTGTTTGGGGACGTCGAAAGTGGCCGCGGCCCAGCCCAGGCTGGCGCCGGTATCAGGGTCGCTCACGATCAGGTTCAGGATCACCTTGCCGCCGGGCCAGGAGGGGGCGGTCCGCAGCGCGTCGGCGGAAACGCGGAGCGCGTTCGCGCCGGGCGTGAGCGTCAACTGCTCCGCGTGCGCGCCGAGGGCCGGTCCGAACTCGCTGTGCGCGGTGACCGCGACGGAGACCTTGCGGGGCTGGGAGGAGACCAGGGCGATCTCCGCGCCCTTCGGCCCGGCGGTGAAGGAGGTGATGCTGACCCCGCCCTCCCGCCCGGCGGCCCACAGGACACAGCGCGCGAGCAGGGCGTACTGATATTCCCAGTAGTCCCAGGAGATGCGACTCGCGACCGCGTCCGCGGGCTCGGGCATGAAGCCCTGCTCAACATAGGCCAGCGCGACGACACGGCCCTTGCCGTACTGCTTCACGGCGAGGATCGGGTAGTCGCCGGACCCGATAAGCACCTCACCGGACGACTGGTACTTGTAGAACTGACCGCCGGATATCCCCTCGGGAAGCAGGTCAAGGGGGAGGCCCTGGGTGATGAAATGCGGTTGCGCCGACTCCCATTTTCCACTAGTGATCGCCTCCTTGTTGGGGAGGGGGTAGCCGCTCTCCTCGACGGAATCGTCGGGACACCCGACCAGCGGGGAGAGGTCCCAGAGGCGCGTGTCGCCCTCCGGCTCATCGCCCGCAAAGGGGTGGCCCTTCACATCGCCGAGGAAGGGGTGAATGAGCACCAACCCCGCGCCTTCCTGGACGCGGCGGAGGAGGGCGTCGCGGGAGGCGCGGGTGAGGCGGGACCAGCCGTTCAGGCCGGGCAGGACGATGACGTCGAAGCGCTCAGGGCCGGTGAGGTCTTTCTCGACATAGCCGTACACGACCCTGAAGTCGTCGCGATCCCCGCGCTCGTCATGCCCGTAGTAGTCACCGACGCCCCAGCAGTTCACATCCCACTCGCGGTCAGTGGAGACGGTAGTGGGGGCGAGGTCGAGGCGCTGCATCAACTCGACCATGTCCCGGCCGTACTGGACGGACGGAATGAAGAACCCCTTGATAGGGCCGCCGGGGAGCTTGCTCGCCCACTTCACGTGGGGCGTCGCGATCTCGGTGGAATAGGTGATGTCGTTCTTGTGGAAAGAACTGCCTCCCACACCTTCCTCCTTTGGGGCTAGGGTCTGTGGCACGGGCGCGGGTTGCTCCACGCGCGTGAGCGTGAGGGGCAGGAGGTTGCCGTTCTGCCCCGCCCGGCCCTCGAAGGTCTTGCCATCCGCGCTCAGCGTCCCCTCGATCACGGCGTTGTCGGCTTTCAACTCCAGGCGCAGCGCGCCGTTGGAGAAGGTGACCACGTCGGCCTTCATCCCAGCCGCGGCGGGGTCGTTCATCGCGACGGTGGCCGAGAGCGCGCCGGCGGCATCGTTGGCGATCCTAACGTAGAGCGTGAGGTCGCCGTGGTCGGGAATGTCCAGCACGCCCGACCACAGGCCAACGATGTCAGGCGCGGTGGCGGGGAGGCCGAGCGCGGCGAGAGAAAGGACGGCAAAGACGGCCAGGGCAAGGCGCGCGGTCATGGCAACTCCAGTCTTCTCCGGGGTATTCCCGTTCGGCGGGCGGAGTCCTTCGGCCTGGTTCGGGTGTCCGGCTCCGGCGACGCGTGGGCAGAGACGGCCGTTGACCGAAGCGGGCGGGAGAGGTTCCATAGAGGCCGTAGTCTGCATGTGGAGGTGCTGGGATGGAGATGAAGCTGATCGGAGGGGTTCGCTGCACGGTGAGCAATTGCGAGTACTGGGGCGACGGGAACAAGTGCAACGCGGGGCAGATCCTGGTGACGCATAGCTCGCCGATGCTCTCGGCCGACAAGCACGGAATGGACGCCGACCGGTTGCAACAGACGCCGGCGGACGACGTGGAGGAGACCTGCTGTTACACGTTCGAGCCCGCGATGGAGCAGCGGCAGCGGAAGGCGGCGTAGAGTCGCAGGGCCCTCAGAAGGCGTAGTCGCGACGCACAGACGAAGCATCGGGCAGGTTTCCCCCTTCCTGTCCGATGCTTCATGTTTGGTGGTTGCGACACTGCACAGAGGGAAGCGGGGGCGAAGGGACAAGATGGTAAGGTAGAATCGTGCTGTAGATCTCGCCTGAGAGCACCCTGGAGGTAGCGCCGTCGTGGTATCGGGACAGAGTGGGGAACGGCGCATAGCGGCGCGGTGTGGCGCGGCGGCGGCGTTGCTGGGTCTACTCGGGTGGATCGGGTGGGTCTCGGGGGTCACTTTCCTATCGAGCCTCCGGCCTGGCTACAGGGCGATCGCGCCCAGCGCCGCCACTGTGTTGATCGTGCTGGGCGTAATCCACATGCGCGTGTCGCGGGCGGGAGGAGGAGAGCGCCTGAGTTCGGCCGTGGTGGCGGCCTTTCTCTCGCTGTACGGCCTGCTGGAGCCACTGGGCCTGCTCTTCCACGCGGATCTGAACGGAGAGGACGCGATCACCCGTTGGCTGGCGCGGGCCACCTCCATCCCCTTTGAACCCATGTCCCCACTCGCGGGGGCGATGATGTTCGCGGCGGGAGCGGCGATGCTGCCGGCGCTGCTCCAGCCCTATCTGGGTCCCAACCGTCGGCGACTTGGCGACGCCGGCGCGGCGCTGGGGGCGGTCGGGGGGGCGGCGGGGCTGGTGTTCCTGCTCGGCTATCTCCATCACGCGCCGCTGCTGTATGGCACCGGCTACATCCCCATCGCGGCGACCTCGGCGCTGGGGTTCACGCTCCTCTGCCTTGGAGCGATGGCCCTGGCCGGAGTGGAGGGCTGGCCGGTGCGGATCTTCGTCGGCGACTCGGCTCAGCCCCGCCTCCTGCGGACTTTCGTCCCGCTTACCGCGCTCGTGGTGGTCCTGGTTTCGCTCGCCACCGAGGCGGTGTGGGTGGCCGAGAGGATCAACCACGCGCTGGTGGCCTCCGCGCTGGCGATCGCGTGCGCGTTGCTCGCAGGACTGGTGGTCTCGAAGGTGGCCGGGTCGCTCGGGGGGACGATTGACCGCGCTCATTTCGAGGCGCAACTCCGGGCGGAGGTGGCGGAGCAGATGACGGCTGAGATCAACCACCGGATGAAGAACAACCTGATGCTGATCGCGGGCGTGCTGGAGATGCAGCTCGCGTCCTATCCCGGCGCGCATCCCGCGGCCCGCGAGTTGCGGAACGCGGTCGCGCGGATCGCTTCCCTCTCTGTGGTCCACGAGCACCTCTACGAGGGGCGATCCGGTGACGTCGAGCTTGGCGACGTGCTGCGCCGGATCGGGAGTCTGGCGCTGCAGGCCCTGTCCCCGGCGGAGGTGGATTTCGCCGTCTCCGGCGAGCCGCAC
>CAZUGW010000091.1:0-331 GCA_964620055.1 uncultured bacterium | reverse complement strand
GCTGGCCATCCTGGCGAACGAGTTGCTCACCAACGCGCTCAAGCACGGCGCGCCCGGGGCCGGCGGCAAGCTGACGGTGCGGGTCGAAGTCCGACACACAGACGGATCGCTGCACTTGCAGGTGTGGAACTCGGGAAACCCCGTGCCAGCCGATTTCGACACCACCACTCACACCGGGTTCGGGCTGCAGATTCTGCACGGGGTGGTCACCCAGCAGATGCAGGGCGCCTTCTCCCTGACTCCCCACCAGGGTGGGACGTTGGCCGAGGTCGTGATTGGAGACGCGGCCTGCCGGCACGAGGATCCGGTCACCTCTCCGGGCGCCTACTCC
>CAZUGW010000090.1:6444-10234 GCA_964620055.1 uncultured bacterium | reverse complement strand
ACAACTCCTCTGAGCCGAAGACCGCCGCGCGGGGTACGATCCAGAGTTCACCCTCATCCAGGCCGACTTCGGGGGCCCCGGGCGTGTAGCTCTGCGTCCCCGGACCCGGTTCGATCAGCCGCGCGCCGGGCGCGGGGCGCTCCGGGTCGGCCTCGACCGCGAACTTGTGCAGGGCTTGCACGGAGTTCCAGCCGTGCTCCCAGTAGCGCGGGATCAGCGCTGCCGGAGGTTCCTGTTGCGAGCCCTCCATGCTGAACGCGAACGGCGAGTCGGGGTCGTCCTCCGGGGTCGGCTCGAACACGGTGCGGTCGGCGTCCTTCGCGGCGCGACCGCTGAACCGGTGCGGTTGCCGCGCGATCCGCGCGCCCACGCGATCTCGCCACCAATGCCGCGGCGCGGCCTCCCGCACTCCGGCCAGCTCCGGCCGGGCCTCCGCCATCGCCTCCGCCACTTCCTCCACGTTCTGCCACAGGGCCGTGCCGGGCCGGTGCATCTCGATCAAATCGCGCAGTACCCGCCATGACGGGCGCGGCTCGCCGGTCGGGACGAACACCTGGAAGAACCGCTGTGCGCGGCCCTCGCTGCTGATGTACGTGCCGGTGCACTCGGCGAACGTCGCCGCGGGGAGCACGAGGTCGGCCATCGCGGTCGTCTGCGTCGGAAGCGAGTCGAGCGCTACCAGGAAATGCAGTTTGCGTAGCGCCGCCGCAACGCGCCGCGGCGACCCGCGACGAAACAGGTCGTTCTCCAGCACGATCAGGCCGTCCGCCTCGCCGGATTCGATCTCCGTCAGCACGTCGTCGAGCGTTCGCCCTCCGAGCATCGCCACGCCCATCGCGTTGCACTCTGGCGCGACGAACGAGAGGAGGCAGGGGTGCGCGCGTCCCTGGGAGAGCACGCGCGCGATCTCGGCCGCGGCGCGCAGCAACTCGCGGTCGCCCGTCGCGCTCGCCACCACCAGCGGCTGCCGCGCCTCGGCCAGGCCTTTCGCGATGCGTCCGCTTACGGCGTTCTCGTCGTACCGGCCCCAGGCCACTGCCTCCGCCACTTCCCAGGCCAAGGCGACCAGCTCCGGCGGCGCGGCGCGATGCACCTCTGTCGCAATCTCCTCCAGCTTCACCTGCGCGCAGTTCGCGAGGTAGAGCTTCCCCCTCGCCTCCTGGATCGCGTCTCGCGCCGGGTAGTCGTTCCAGTCCGCGATGCCGCGCTGGCGCGCGATGTCCAGCACCGCGTGGAACGAGGCGCGGCGGATGGCGAGGTCCAGCATCGGCGCCTCATTCGTCGGGTCGGTCCCCAGCACGAGAATCGCGTCGGCCCATTCGACATCATGCAGCGCGGCCGACCGCGCCGGCCCCTCGCGCAGAATCGCTAAGGCCTCCTCCATCCCCGCCTGCTCGGCCGCGGACAGCCCAGGGGAGAAGGCCTCCTCGCCCACCAAGGCCTGCAGCGCGTAGTTCGCCTCCAAGCTCGCCCGCGGCGAGCCGAGGCCGAGCACGCGCCGGCACTGCTGCAATCCCTCCGAGGCCTGCACCATCGCCCGCAGCCAATCCGTCTCCCGCAGCTCCCCGCGGCCGGCGCGCGGGAAACGAATGCGGTCGGGATCGTTCACGAACTCATAGCCGTACCGTCCCCGGTCGCAGAGAAAGAACCCGTTGACCTCCGGGTGATAGCGCGCTTGCACGCGGCGCAGCGTCTCGTCGCGCGCGCCCGGAATCGTGTTGCACCCCAGGCCGCAGTGCGGGCAAATCGAGGGCGCGGTCTCCAGGTCCCATTTGCGGGTGTAATGCCGCGCCAGTGTCTTGTCGGTGAAGACGCCCGTGGGACACACCTCCACCAGATTGCCTGAGAACTCCGACTCCAGCGCGCCGTCCTCGAACCGGCCGAAATAGACGTGATTCTTGGAGGCGAAGACATCGAAATCCCGCCCGCCCGCGTAGTCGCGATAGAACCGCACACAGCGATAGCACTGAATGCAGCGGTTCATCTCGTGGGTGACGAACGGGCCGAGGTGCTGGTTGCGATAGGTGCGCTTGCGCCCGCGGTACCGCCGATAGACGTGCCCGGTCATCACCGTCATGTCTTGCAGGTGACATTCCCCGCCCTCATCGCAGACGGGGCAGTCGTGCGGGTGATTCACCATCAGCCATTCGATCACGCGGCGGCGAAACACCACCGCCTCCGGGTCCTCCACCGACACCCGCAACCCGTCGCGCACGGGGATCATGCAGGCCATCTCGACCCGGCCGCGGGTATCGCTTTCGTCCTTGAACGTCTTGATCGCGCACTGGCGGCACGCGCCCACGGAGCCGAGCGCCGGGTGCCAACAGAAGTACGGCACGTTGACGCCCAGGTGCAGCAGCGCGGTGAGCAGGTCCTTGTCCTGGTCCTGCCCGCGCACCTCGTATTCGCGACCGTCCACGTTGATCTTCATGTTCGATAGGGGCAGCGCCCCAGGCGCACGTGCGCCTCGTACTCCTCTCGGAACTTCTTCAGCCCGCTCTCGATAGACACCACCGCCCCTAGGGCCAGCGTGCAGAACGTGTTGCCGTGAATCTGGCCCGTCAGGTCCTCCAGCAGCGCGAGGTCCTCCGGTCTGCCCGTCCCCCGCTCCAAACCCTCCAGAATGTCAGCCAACCACGGCAGCCCCTCGCGACACGGCGTACACCAGCCGCAGGACTCGCGCGCGAAGAACTGCTGCAGGTTGTGCGTCATTCCCACGGGGCAGGTCTTGTCGTCCAGCACGACGACAGATCCCGTGCCGAAGTAGACGCCGATCTGTTTCAGCGCCTCGAACTCCAGCGGCACGTCCAGTTCCGACGCGTCCATGAACATGGTGGAGGCGCCGCCCGGCAGCGCGGCGCGGAACGCGTAACCCTCCTGCATCCCGCCCGCGCAGTCGAGCAGTTCATGCAACGTCGTCCCCATGGGCAACTCGTACGATCCCGGCCGCTTCACCCGCCCGCTGATCCCGTACAGCTTCGTCCCCGCGTCGGCCGCCTTGCCCAGCCCCCGAAACCACTCCGGGCCGTTCGCGATGATATGCGGCACGCAGCACAGCGTCTCGACGTTGTTCACGATGCTGGGCCTTCCCCAGGCTCCCGAGTTCGCGGCATAAGGCGGCTTGGTGCGCGGCAGGGCCCGCCCTCCCTCCATCGCGTTCAGCAGGGCCAACGCCTCGCCGCACATGTACCGCCCCGCGCTGGCGTGGAGGTGCAACTCGAAGTCCCATCCGGAGCCCAGGATATTGCGGCCCAGATACCCCGCCTCCCTCGCCTCCGCCAGGGCCGTCTCCAGCGCGCGTAACGGGTCCACATACTCCGCGCGCACGAAGATATACCCCACCGCAGCCCGGCAGGCGTAGGCCGCGATGATCGTGCCCTCCAGCAACTGATGCGGGTCGCCCTGGACGAGATGGCGATCCTTGAACGTCCCCGGCTCCATCTCGTCGCAGTTCACGAAGATCATCCGCGGTAGCACCGACTGCTCGTAGGGCGGCAAGGCCGCCCACTTCTTCCCGGCCGGATACCCCGCCCCGCCGCGACCCCGCAGATCGGCCCCGTCCACCAGGCGCAGCGTCTCCTCCGGGCCGAGGCTCACCGCCTTCCGCAAGGCCGCGTAGCCGCCGGCCTGCTCGTACTGCGGCAAGTTGAGCGGCGGCCCGCCCGGGTTGATGTTCTTGGTCAGCACCAGTTCCACGGATTACCCTTCACCGGCCACGATCCGGTCCAGCACGTCCTCGGTCACGTTTCCGACCTGCCGGCCGTTCACCATCAGGCAGGGCGAATGGTCG
>CAZUGW010000090.1:0-6434 GCA_964620055.1 uncultured bacterium | reverse complement strand
TCCTTGCAAGGCGATCATGGAGTCGGTGCCGGGCCGCAGCAGCGTGAACTCGCCATCCGGCGTCGTCTCGCCGGCCTTGATTTCGAGCTTTCGCTCCAGGTGCTCCAGCAGCGATTCCGCCCCCAACGCCCAGCACACCACGCTATCGCACACCTTCAGCACCGTCCGCCCCACCGGCTCGCGGAAGATCAGGCTGTAGAAGGTGGCGATGCTCTCCAGTTCCGCGGGCGTCATGCCGAGCATCTCCGCGACTTCGCACAGCGCTTCATCTGACACCCAGCCGCGGCTCGCCTGCACCGCGTTCAGCGCGCCGATGCAAGCCGCGCGGCGATCGAAGCTGTCCGCGATCTCTCTCTCGATGCGCGCTCTCTCAGCTTCGGTGAGCATAGGCCCTCACAGGTCCACGTCCCCCAACACGAAATCTATGCTCCCCAGGATCGCCACCAAGTCCGAGATCATGAACCCTCGGCTCAGCAGCGGCAGCGTCTGCAAATGCGGGAAAGACGGCGTGCGCACCCGCAGCCGATAGGCGTGATTTCCCCCGTCGCTCACCACGTAGTACCCGGTGTTCCCCTTCGGCGTCTCGGTCATGAAGAGCGACTCGCCCGCCGGCAGGGGATGCCCCCAGCTTACCGCGAGGAAGTGGTGAATCAAAGTCTCGATGTCGGCCATCGTCTGCGCCTTACGCGGCGGCATGGCGAGAGGATGGTCGCTCTTGTAGGGACCCTCCGGCATGTTCGCGGCGGCCTGTTCCACGATCCGCAGGCTCTGCCGCATCTCCTCCATCCGCACCACGCAGCGCGCGTGACAGTCGCCCGTGTCGGCGAGTGGGATCTCGAACTCGAACTGGTCGTACATGGAGTACGGCCGCTTCTTACGCAGGTCCCAGTTCACTCCCGTCGCGCGCAGGTTCGGCCCGGTCACTCCCCAGGAAATCGCCTCTTCCTGCGAATACGGCCCGACGCCCACCGTCCGCCCGCGGAAGATGGCGTTCTGCACCAGCATCTTTTCGTACTCATCTATGTGCGGTCGGAACTCGCGCACGAACTCGTCCACCAACGGTTTCCAGCCCTGGGGCAGATCGTCCGCCACCCCGCCGATGCGGAACCACCCCGGGTGCATGCGGAAGCCGCAGATCGCCTCCACGATCTCGAACGCGCGCTCGCGATCAGTGAACGTGAAGAACACCGGCGACATCGCGCCCACATCCGTCCCGTAGGTGCCGAGCCAGACCAGGTGGGAGATGATGCGGAACAGCTCGCACAGCATCACCCGAATCACCTGCGCGCGCGGCGGGGCCTCGATGCCCGCAAGCTGCTCCACCGCAAGCACGTAAGGCAGGTTGTTTTGCACCCCGGCGAGGTAATCCACGCGGTCGGTATAGGGGAGGAAGGTATGATAGGTCTGCCGCTCGGCCATCTTTTCCACGCCGCGGTGGTGGTAGCCGAGGTCAGGCACGATATCGAGGATCTCCTCGCCGTCCAGCCGCAGGATCAAGCGCAGCAGTCCGTGCGTCCCGGTGTGGTGCGGGCCGAAGTTCAGGAACATGTAGTCCGAGTGGTCCCCCGAGCGCGGCAGCCCGTAGCGCTCCGGGTGGAACTGTAGTTCCGCCTCCTCGTCCTCCGCCCGCCACTCCGGCAACTGGTACGGCCCCATCTCCGTCGCCCGCGCCGGATGCTCCTTGCGCAGCGGGTGCCCCGTCCACCAGCGCGGCAGCCGAATCCGCTCCAGGAACGGGTGGCCCTCGAACGCGATCCCGAACATGTCCCAGACTTCCCGCTCGTACCAGTTCGCCGAGGGCCAGAGGTCGGTGATGGTGGCCACCACGGGATACTCGCCTCTGAGCGCGACCTTCACCCGCACATCGCGATTGCGTTCATAGGACATAAGGTGGTAGAGCAGCGCGAAGTCGGCGTCGCGCGACCGCAGGCGCTCGTCTATCGCGGTGAGATCGTAGAGCACGCGATATGGCTGCGGGACGTCGCACTTCAAGAAGCTGAGCACCTCCCGCACGCGCGCGGGGGCGACCCAGACGGTCGGAACCGCGTCCCGCGTCGTCTCCGCCGCGATCTGGTCGGGGCCGAATCGCGCCTGCAGTTCCTCGATGACCTCAGGGGGCGATGGCATGCGGTCAGATCTCGTCCTGCGGGCGGAGCTCGGTCATGCTTTGTCGCACGGCGCGCTTGAGGTCGCGCGGCGAGGGCAGGCGCGGGCGCTCCACCCCCTGCTCTCCCACCACCCAGCTTAGCGGCCGGCGCTCCTTCCCGATCTGCTCGCGCAACAGCAAGATGCCCTCGATCAAGGCCTCCGGCCGCGGCGGGCAGCCGGGCACATACACGTCCACCGGGAGAAACAAGTCCACGCCCTGCACCACGCTGTAAATATCATACATTCCGCCGGAATTCGCGCACGACCCCATGGAGATCACCCAGCGCGGCTCCATCATCTGATCGTAGAGGCGCTTGATCACCGGCGCGATCTTGGCGAACACGGTGCCGGCGACGATCATCACATCCGCCTCCCGCGGCGTCTGCCGGATCACCTCCGCGCCGAACCGCGCGAGGTCGAAGCGGCTGGTCAGGCTCGCCGCCATCTCCACGAAACAGCACGACGTGCCGAACCCAAAGGGCCAGATCGAGTTCTTCCGCCCCCACGCCGCCAGGCCCTCCAGCCGCGCCAGCAGGATACCGTGCCCCAGACCCGCCTCCGCGCTCACCTTTCCCCTCTCCCCTCTCCCCGTCTCGCTCTCCGGCTCGGGCTCCAGTCCAATCCGCCCCACTTCCACACATAGACCAACCCCAGGAATAGCGTCACGATGAACAGCATCGCCTCCACATACCCCGGCCAGCCTAGTTCGCGGAACGCCACCGCCCAGGCATAGAGAAATACCACCTCCACATCGAAGAGGATGAAGAAGATGCCGACCGCGTAGAAATGCACACCGTAGCGCAGCCGCGCGCTGCCCGTCGGGTTCATGCCCGACTCATAGGGGAGATCGCGACTCTTGGCGGTATGCTGCTGTCCCAGCAGGCGCGAGAGTGCCAGCAGCCCCGCCGCGACCGCCAATACCAGGCCGCCGTAGGCCAGCAGTGGCCACAGTGGTTCGGCCCCCGCAATACCCGCGCGATTCCACACCTTTGAACTCCTGCTTCGGTCCGATGGCTAGGCGATTGGAACAGCCCCTGTCAGAACTGACTTTTCGCCATTTGCGGGCGTTCCTGTCACAGTTTCCATACCACATGGGAAACTTGCTGTCGCCGGGCTGAACAAGCGGCGTCCGCAAGAGCAGCACGTTGTGCCGAGGCCGTCGGCGGAGCGCGAGGTTCTGCCGCGTGGGGCGGGAATTCTCAGTCTATCACCTCGCACACGGAAGGACGGGACATGATCGCCCCTGAGACCCCGCGCGTCGTCGGCCTGGGCGTGGCCACGCTCGACTATCTCTTTCTATCTCCCGCCGCCGCTCCCGGCGGCCAGGCCCCCTTGCGGGAGTACTCCATCGAGGGCGGCGGCCTGGTGGCGACCGCGGTGGTGGCGGCAGCGCGGCTGGGAGCGGCGACCGCGCTCCGCACCTGGATCGGAGATGACGACGCGGGAGAGGCGGTGCTGGCGGGACTGCGCGCGGAGGGGGTGGATGCCAGCCGCGTGGAGGTGATCCCAGGCGAGCGGACGCCGGTGGCCTTCA
Source organism: uncultured bacterium (assembly GCA_964620055.1). Lineage (GTDB taxonomy): Bacteria > Armatimonadota > Hebobacteria > Hebobacterales > Hebobacteraceae > CAZUGW01. Next base: position 2,752 of record CAZUGW010000090.1, on the reverse strand, counting down.
TCCACGTCGAGGAGGGGACGGGCGAACGGACCATCTACTTCGCGGGTTGCCCCCAGGTTTCACCCGCGCAGCAGGCGCGGATGGCGCAGGGCCCGCTGCAGTGCGACGCGGTGGTAGTGGACTCCGTTTGGCCGGAGGCCAGCGCGGCCCTGGCGCGGCGAGCGCGAGAGCAGGACATTCCCGTGGTCGGCGACTTCTGCCCGGAGGGCGACCTGGTCGCCCTGGCCGGCCTCATGACCGCGCTGATCGTCCCCCGCGCGGGCGCGGAGCGGCTGGCACCCGGAGTTTCGTGGAGCGACCGGCTGCGGGTGCTCGCCGATACCGGGGCGGAGTTCGTCGCCATCACCGCGGGGCCGGAGGGGTGCTACTTCATTGATGGCGGGAAAATATGTCATCAACCCGCTTTCCCCGTACCCGTCGTGGATACCACCGGGGCCGGGGACGTGTTCCACGGGGCCTTCACCTACGCGTTGGCGAGGCAGTGGCCGGCCGCGCGCGCGGTCGAGTTCGCCTCCGCGGTGGCCGCGTTGAGCTGCCGCTCCCTGGGCGGCCGGAGGGCCATTCCGAGCTACGCGGAAGCGGCTGCGTTCCTGCGCGAGCGGAGGTCGGGGCGGTGGGAATGGTGAGCACGGCTTGTCGTTTCTGTTGACAATCGGTCCCGTTCTGGGGCAAGGACCTCCCCTCTCTTGTTGAACTCTTCCGCGACGCCTGGGATGAGATAGGCGCAGTGGGGTGCGTCGCTCTCGGGGGCGATGTGGGGATTACGGGGAGGGGTGGATGCGGGTGCTGCTGTTGGCGATGCCGGATGTGGCGAGTTGCTTTGACCGGGTGATGCGGTTCCCCAACCTCGGTCTGGCCTCGCTCGCGGCGAACGTGGACGACGCGGAGGTGCGAATCCTCGACCTCGTGCTCCGCCCGCGCGACGTCGGCCGCGCGGTGCGCGAGGCCCTGGCGCGCTTTTCACCCGACCTGGTGGGCCTGAGCGCGATGACCTTCCAGTACGACACCGCGAAGCAGGTGGCGGAGATCGTGCGCGAGGCCCTGCCGTCCGCGCGCACGGTGTTGGGAGGCTATCACGCTACCCTCGCTTACGAGGAGATCGCGGCCGATCCGGGGGCGCACGTCTTCGACTTCCTCGTGCGCGGCGAGGGCGAGGCGGCGCTGAACTCGCTGGTGCGCGCGCGGCGCATCGGGGAAGGATACACCGCGATTTCCGGACTGTCCTATCGCGCCGCTGCTGGCTTCGTGCACAACGAGCGCGGGCCGCCGCTCGACGTAGACTCACTGCGCCTCCCCGCGCGCAGTTCGCGGATGGAGAACGGTTTCGCTTACTTCGGAAAGCCATTCGATGTAGTGGAGACCTCCCGCGGCTGCACCCGCGGCTGCCGGTTCTGCTGCATTCACAAGATGTACGGCGTGTGTCATCGCACCTACCCGATTGAGCGTGTCATCCGCGACATTCAGGCCGCGGCCGACGGCGGCGCCCGGGGCGTCTTCTTCTCCGACGACAACATCAACCTCGACCCCAACGCCTACCGGATCCTGCTCAACGGACAGGAGTTGTGCGCGGCGATTGTCGAGGCGGGTCTGCACCGGCTCGAGTACGTCACCCAGGCCGATGTCGCGGGCTTCGCGCGGGCGCCGCACCTCGCCGCGGCGATGTCGCACGCCGGCTTCAAGGGGATGTTCCTGGGCATCGAGAGCGTGGACCGCGGCAACTGGAAGTTCCTGCGAAAGAGCAACTCGCTGGAGAAGACGCAGGAGGTGATCACCAACCTGCGCGCCCACGGCATTGGCGTCGCCGGGGGCTTCATCGTCGGCAATCCGGATGAGGACGAAGCGGCCGTGCGCGGCCTCTTCCGCACCGCGCGCACCCTGGAGATGGACCACGCCATCATGTGGTATCCGAGGGCCTGGTCACGAACCCGCACGACTATCGCCGGTACAACGGCTACATCTGCAATGTACGCACGCGGCATCTCACCCATCGGCAGCTCGTCCGGCTGATCGCGGGCGAGGGGCTGAAGCTCTACTTCCATCCGCATTTCCTGACCCGCGGGCGCATCTGGGGGCGAGAGGGACGGAGCGCGCTCCCTTATGTGCAATCCTCGCTGGAGTACCTCACACGGGGTTATCGCAACCGACTCTACGCCTCGCGGCACAGGATGTGAGGACGCCATGTACACCGAGAACGCGATCTGGATGCAGGCCCCGCCGGAGCGGGTGTTCGCGCTCGCGGCGGATATCGCGCGGTGGCCGGAGTTGCTGCCGCACTATCGCTGGGTGCGCATTCTGGAGGAGCATGACGGCCAGCGCACCGCGGAGATGGCGGCCCGCCGCGGCCCGTTCCCGGTGAAGTGGACCGCGCGCCAGCGCCTGGTCCCCGAACACGGCCGCATCGCTTACCAGCACGTGCGCGGGATCACGGTGGGAATGGACGTGGAGTGGCGGCTGACCGAGAGCGATGGCGGAACGCAGGTGGTGATCGTGCACGATCTCGTGCCGCGCCACTGGCTACTGCGGACGCGGGTGACGCGTTGGATCGCCGCGGAGTTCTTCGTCAAGGGCATCGCGGCGCGCACGCTCTATCACCTGAAGCGAATCGCCGAAGGGGAGGTGAGAGACAGTGGAAAGCGCGGACAGGGCGCATTGCGCATCGAACCGTTGGGGTGAACCGCGCCGGCGCGTCGTCATCACCGGCCTGGGCGCGATCACGCCGATCGGCCACGGCAAAGAGGGGCTGTGGCAGGGC
>CAZUGW010000089.1:7468-10307 GCA_964620055.1 uncultured bacterium | reverse complement strand
GGTGAGGAGATCAAGGCAGTAGGAGCTGTCGTGCCCCTCCACAATCCTCTCCTCGACTCCAGTGGTCAGGGGGAAGTTGCCGAAGATGGAGAGCCGTATCCGCCACGGGTTGTAGTCCCACTCCTTGCGCTCCGTTGCCGTCTCCAGCCGCGCGGCGATGACCAACTCCGGCGGCGGGTCCAGCTTTGGCGCGGGGAGATGCAGGTCCTCCGCGGCCGGCATGTCCAACAGCTTGTCCAACACGAAGCAGCGAAAGCCAATGGCATTGAAGCGCGTCAACAGCCGCTCCGCCTCCGCCTGGTCCTCGAAGTGGAGGATCCCGTGGCCGTGGTGCAACTCGGAGGTCGCATCGGCATAGGTGAGCACGGGCGATTCGTCAATGATCCTCGCCAGTTGCTCGAATAACTCGTAGGAGATCTCTCTCTCCTCGGCCTGGATAAGATATGGCATCTCATTTCCCCTTGAGGCCCAACACCATCATCTCGCGCGCGTGCCGATCCTTCGCCTGTCGCGAGGTGCGGTACATCCGGTCCACGATCTCGTTCACCAGCCCCTGATCGTCCGTGAGCGGCGCCCCCAGCTTCTCCGGCACTCCGAGCGTCGGCGGCTCCTTATCTCCCATTTCGGAGGCGATCTCCATCAGCTCCGGCTGCCTAATCTGCCGCGCCCGCGCGATCATATCCTCCGGCGTCACGGCTTGCCTGCCGGCGAGCATCACCGCTCCAGAGTTGGCCGAGATCCCGGTCACCGCGTAGCAGTGCGGAAACACCGCGCCCACCGTTGCCGCCATGCGCCTGATCAGTTCGTCGTCCTTCGGCTCCCACCAGGCGACGTTGATGGAGAGCACGCCGTTGGAACTCAGGTGGTCCCTGACTTGCTGGAAGAACTCCCGGGTGATGAGGTGGGAGGGGATATCGGACCCCTGGTAGGCGTCCACGATCACCCAGTCATATGGTCTTTGCGCCGAGGCGAGAAACGCGCGGCCATCGGTCGCGTGGACCCTAAGGTTCGGCTCGTGCATGTCGAAGTACCGGCGGCCGAGTGCGATGATGGCCGGGTCAATCTCCACGCCGTCAATCTCCACCGGGCCGTAGGCCTGGGTGATCTGCTTGGCGATGGTCCCCGCGCCTAGGCCGATGACGAGCACGCGGCGGAGCCACTTCGCCGGCGGGTCGGGTCGCATCAGCGGCGCGAGGAGGAGGTAGTCGTAGTACTGCCCGGTGCGGAATTCGCCTGGCGTGTAGAACGAGAACGCGCCCCAGTCCACGATCAGCAGGCGGGTCTTCGGCGACTCTTTGCCGACTTCGACCACTTGCAGATAGTTGTACGGCGACTCCCGCTCCGCGATCATGCCCTGCACCGGGAGCATGGGGGCCAGGGGTACGGCGAGCAGGGCCATCGCCCCCGCGGCCGGGGCGAAGCGCAGGCGGCCCAAGAGCAGCAGCGCGGCCACGATCAGCACCGCGCCGAAGATCATGATGGAGTGGCGCACGCCGAAGCGCTGGATCATCACCAGCGCGGGCAGAAACGTTCCGACCACGCTGCCCACCGCGGAGACCGCGTACACGTTCCCCGAGGCCCGGCCGGTCCGCCCCAGGTCCTGAATGCTCAGCTTCATCGCGAACGGGCAGACGCAGCCGAGCAGCACGTTCGGGACGCAGAACAGCGCGAACGTCCCCACGAGAGAGCCGGCGAGCAGTCCCGCTTTCGGCGTGAGCGCCCAGGCCCGCATCAGCACTGGCGCGCTGGCCAGTGGAAGCAGCATGGTCACGACGCCGGCCGCGAGCACGATCCCGCCGAGCGCGCCGCGCGACGGGTACCGATCCGCCAGCGCGCCGCCCAGGTAGTACCCCGCGGTGAGGAAGATCATCACCAGTCCGATGAGGCTGGTCCAGACCGAGATGGTAGAGCCGAAGTAGGGCTTGATGAGCTGGGAGGCGGTCATCTCCAGCCCCATCACGGCGAGGCCGGCAGAGAAGACCAGCCAGAGGAGGGTGAAGCGCGCCCAACATCGGCGCGACGCGGTGGCAGCTTGCGCGGCGGGTTCGGCGACGGTCGTGGGCATGAGAGCTTCCCCTCCTGCGAAGTGGGTGTCGCTAGGGTAATACCATGTCGGCGGGCGGTGGAATACTGTCCCGGCGGGACGCAGAACTGCTCATTGCCAGAGGCGGCGGACTCTGCTCCGCCGCTGCTTGCGGACCCAGGCGACAGGGTCTTTCATGTCGTCGCGGTCCTTCCAGATGCCAAAGGCGGGGTAATCGCGTATCGAGCGCCTGTCTTGCCTCCGCTCTCTCACTGGTACCATCACGGCCCTCGGCTTGCCGCGGTAGGTGATCGTCACCGGGCCGTTCAGGTGCGCGCGGGCGATCACATCGCCGGCGTGGCGTAGCAGTTCGGTGATCGTTACTTCGTTAGGATTGGCCTTCTTCTCCGAGCGCACGCATGTAGTGTGCAAGAGACCATGCGCTGAAGTCAAGACCCGAACAACACAGCGGGCCTGGCTCTCGCCAGGCCCGCCGTCTTTGTGCCTTCGTGCCTTTGTGGTGAACGGGCCGGTCCTGCCTATTCCACCGTCACGCTCTTCGCCAGGTTGCGCGGCTGGTCAATCTCGCAGCCCAGCATATCGGCGACGTGGTAGGCATAGAGCTGCATGGGGATGCCCGCGAGCACAGGCGCGAGGATCTCGTCGGTGGTGGGGATGCGAATCACGTCGTCGGCGTACTTGTGGATCTCCTCGTCGTCCTGGTTGGCGATGGCGATCACCTTGCCGCTCCGGGCGCGGATTTCCTGGAGGTTGCCCAGGCTCTTCTCGTAGTGCATCCCCGCCACCACCGCGGAT
>CAZUGW010000089.1:7138-7392 GCA_964620055.1 uncultured bacterium | reverse complement strand
GCCCGCGGCGTAGCCCTCGGCGTCGAGGTAGGCGATCTCCTTGAGCTTGAGCGCGCCCTCCATCGCGGTGGAGTAGTTGGAGCCGCGGCCCAGGTAGAGGTAGCGCTTGCACCAGAGGTACTTCTTGGCGAGCTTCTTGACATGCGCGGCCTCGTTCTTCAGGAAGTCGGCGGCCTGATCCGGGAGGGCCTTGATATCGCGCAAGAGTTGGCGGGCCCGCGCCGGCTGGAGGGTTTCGCGCACCTCGGCGAGCT
>CAZUGW010000089.1:0-7128 GCA_964620055.1 uncultured bacterium | reverse complement strand
AACAGCAGGGCCGCGAGAATCTGGCTGGTATAGGCCTTGGTGGAGGCGACCCCGATCTCGGGGCCGGCCTGGATGTAGAGATTGCCGTCTGACTCACGGGAGACCGAGCTGCTGATCACGTTGGTGATGGCGAGCACTTTGGCGCCGCGACGGCGGGCCATGCGGATGGCCTGCAAGGTGTCGGCGGTCTCGCCGGACTGGCTGATGGCGATGCCGAGGGTGTCCCGATCGAAGAGGCACTCACGGTTCTGCAACTCGGAGGCGACGTCCACGATCACCGGCACGCCGGAGAGTTTCTCGATGGCGTAGCCGCCGGCCATTCCCGCGTAGGAAGCGGTGCCGCAGGCGATGATGACGGCCTTCTTCATCCGCTTCAGGAAGGTCTCCGGGAGCTTGGTCTCGGAGAGGTCGAGCCTCGTGCCCTTGATACGCTGCCCGACGGTTAGGCGGAGGGCGTCCGGCTGCTCCTTGATCTCCTTGATCATGAAGTGCTTGTTCCCGCCCTTCTCCGCCATGCCCGCGTCCCAGTTCACGTGGAAGACCGGCCGCTTCACGGCCTTGCCGTCAAGAGTCTTGATGTCAATGCCCTGGCGAGTGACGACGATCATCTCGCCGTTGTCAATGAGGTAGGCCTTGCGGGTGAAGTTGAGGATGGCGGGGATGTCGGAGGCGATGAAGTTCTCATCTTCCCCGAGGCCGGCGACCAGAGGGCTGTACATGCGGGCGGCGATGATGAGGCCGGGCTGGGCGTCGGTGAGGGCGACGGCGGCGTAGGAGCCGCGGACGTCCTTGAGGGTGCGCTGCATCGCCTGCTCCAGATCGCCCTTGTAGTACTTCTCCAGGAGGTGGGGAAGCACTTCCGTGTCGGTCTGGGAGCGGAACTTGTGCCCCTCGGCCTGGAGCTTCTCCCGCAGCTCGAGGTAGTTCTCGATGATGCCGTTGTGGACGACCGCGATATGCCCGCGGCAATCCGTATGCGGGTGCGAATTCGGAACGGAGGGGGGTCCGTGCGTCGCCCAACGGGTGTGGCCGATGCCGGACTCGCCTAGCGGCTTGCCCTCCGCAAGCTTCGCGGCCAGAATGGAGAGTTTGCCCTGCGTCTTCACGACTTCGAGACGCCCGTCCACCTGGACGGCGACCCCGGCGGAATCGTAACCTCGGTATTCCAGCCGCCGGAGGCCCTCCAGCAGCACGTCCACCGTGTCACGACTCCCGAGGTACCCAACTATACCACACATGCACTTGCTCCTTGCCCGACGAAGATCCCCCAGACGGCCAAGCCCACACCGCGACTTCCACCACAGCACGAGGTCGGCCGCGCCAGAACGTCCCCACGGCGCTGCCGACCAGGAGACTCCCGCGAGTGCGGGACCGATCCGAGCTTCCAGGACTATCCCAGAAGACTCACGTAGACCTGAGAAAGGCGAACGGCCATGTTCCCAGCGGAGAATTCTTCGGCGCGCTGTCGCGCCTGACCTGCCAGCCGTCGCCGCAAATCTTCAGATTCCAGCAGACGGCGGATCCCACCGGCCAGCGCCTCCACCGTCGGTGCGACCACCAGGCCGTCCACCTCGTCCCGGATCACGCCCTCGACGGCCCCTGACCGGACCGCCACCGAGGGACACCCCAGGGCCATCGCCTCCAGCACCACCAGGCCCTGGGTATCGGTGAGGGAGGCGAAGACGAACCCGTCCGAATCGGCCAGGCAGTCGAACACGTCCTCCCGACTCACATAGCCGGTGATGCGGGCGCGATTCTCCAGCCCCAGGGAGGCGATCAGTGCCCCACATTCCTCCGCCCACGGTCCGCCGCCCACCAGCAGGAGATGGGCCTCGGGAAAAGAGGCGGTGATGAGCTTGAAGGCGCGCAACAGGGTCCCGAGGTTCTTCTCCTTCGCGATCCGGCCGGTGCAGCAGATGAGCGGAACTCCCTCCGGCACCCCAAAGCGGGCGCGGGCCGGCCGGCGCGGCGCGGCGCGGATCACATCGAGGTCAATCCCGGTCGGGATCACCTCGATCCGCCGCGTGACGCCGTAGGAACGCAGCAGGTCCAAGACTGCCTGGCTGGGGACGATCACGCAGTCCGCGGTGTTGGAGAATCTCCGGCTCACCGACACCGCGAGCTGGCGCACCAGCGCCCCAGGAAGGGGAACATAGTGGGCGTAGTCCCGAATTATGGTATGGTATGTAAAGACGAGGGGGCAAGCGATCCTGCGTGCCAATCGGCGCGCCTCTCGTCCGGTGAGGAAGGGGTGGTTGGCGTGGATGATGTCGGGCGGGTTGTCCGTGAAGTCCTTGTCCACGAAGGTGGTGCCAAAGGGGATGGCCAGCGGGTAGGCGATGCTGCGCGGACTCGGCAGGGAGTAGAGCCGGTGGACGTTGGGTTCGGCGTCTTGATGGCCCGCGTAGGCCGGGGCGTAGATCTCGACAGTGTGCCCTTGCTTGGCGAGTTCTCGTGCGAAGATAGAGACCGACACTACGACCCCGTTGACAATGGGATGGTAGCATTCGGTGAAGAGGGCGACTCGCATCCGTGGACCCACCAGGCACTGAGAAAATGCGTCGCTTCGAACTGACCGTGTAAGGTAACACGAACGTTGGGCCGGCGTCAACGACGACGGCGTCGCGATTGGTGCGAGAGGGATCAAGATGGCGGAGATCAGGCAGCCGGCTGTCGCGGGCCGCTTCTATGAGCGGAACCCCGACGCGCTCGCGGAGAGCCTTGCCTGGTGTTTCACCCACGAGCTCGGCCCCGGCCGCCTGCCGGAGGTCAATCCCGACGGCCCAGGCCGCCTCCTCGCGCTGGTCAGTCCCCACGCCGGCCACATGTACTCCGGCCCCGCCGCGGCGCACGGCTTCGCCGCCCTCGCCGCCGACGGGATCCCGGATACGGCGGTGCTCCTCGGCCCCAGCCACTACGTCTCGGACCGGCGCGCCGCGCTCTCCCCCGCCAAGGCCTGGCGCACTCCCCTGGGCGAGGTGCCTGTGGATCGGGGTCTTTGCGAGCAGCTTCTCGCGGAGAGCGACCTGCTGGTCGCCGACGCCGTAACCCACGCCTCGGAACACTCTCTGGAGGTGCAGGTGCCTTTCCTCCAATACGTCTACGGCGACCGCTGCCCGAGCCTCGTCCCCATCTGTCTCCGCGCCCATCCCTGGGAGGAGGTGGAGGAGTTGATCGCGGACGCGACGGCGTTGGGCGAGGCCCTCGCGCGCGTGGCCGCGGATCGGCGCGTGGTGGTGATCGCCAGCACCGATCTCTCGCACCAGATTCCCCAGGAGTTCGCGGAACGTCAGGATCGGCTGGCGGTGGAGGCGATGCTGGCGCTCGACCCAGGCGGGCTGCTTCAGACGGTCGCGGCTCATCGCATCTCCGCCTGCGGCCCCGTCGCGGTCGCGGTGGCGCTGTCCTTCTGCCGGGCGCGGGGCGGGGGAGCGGCTGAACTGCTGAGGTACTATACCTCCGGCGACATCTCAGGTGACCAAACCCAGGTTGTTGGGTATGCTTCACTCGTCATCCGACGCGAGGGAGAGGCCAAGCCATGACGTGGTTCGACATTGTGGGCATTTTGCTGATAATCCTGATCGCGTGGCTGGAGAGCCTCCGGGGGTTCGGCCGGGCGCTGTTCGACGCGGTAGGCGGGGTCGTCGCGCTGAAGGCCGCGCCGGAGATGGCCGGACCGCTGGCCCGGATGATGCCGGTGATGAGCGGGGCGGGGCAGAACGAGGCCTTCTGGCTGGCCGCGTCCTTCCTCCTCTTGGTGCTGTTCATCCTGCTGGCCTCGCGCATCGTCTACAACTCCACCCTTCTGTCGCTAGACTTCCTCGACCCTTTGGTCGGTGGCGTGTTGGGGGTGGTCGCGGGGATCATCGTCGCGTTCATCTTCTTGCGGGTGCTGCAACTAGGCTATGGCGGCGGACAGCAGGGAAAGGTATTGCTGGATAGCTTCGTAGGGCAGGAACTCCTGAAGTTGCGCACCTATCACACCGTGGTGGACGCGCTTAGCCACTTGGGGGATTGATCACCCCAGGTCACGGATTCGCGCGATCAAATCGCTGGTGGATAGCCCCCCCACGCGGCCGGCGAGGGCAACGCGGCCGCCATAGCTCTCCACGAACGCCTTCTCCTCCTGGTTGACCGTGGTGGGGTCATAATCCCCGCCCTTCACCCACACCTCCGGCCGCAGCGCCGCGATCACCGCCCTGGAGGTGTCCTCCGGGAAGACGATCACCAGGTCCACCGCGGCCAGGGCGGCGAGCATTTCGGCGCGCGCCTCCTCGGGAACAATGGGCCGGCCTGGCCCTTTTAGCCGCCGCGCCGAGGCGTCCGAGTTCATCCCCACCACCAAGGCGTCGGCGAGGCCGCGCGCGGTCTCCAGGGTGCGGACGTGCCCGGCGTGGAGCAGATCGAAACAGCCGTTGGTGTAGGCGATGCGTCGGCCCTGCGCGCGCCAGGCCGCGACACGCGCCTGCGCCTCCTCCAGGCTTACGATCTTCGCGCGCGTCGTCTCGAACCGTTGCTGTTCACACACGGGCCACCGTCCTCTCCGGCGCGCGCAGGTCGCGCGACCAAGCGATCAGTTCTGCGACCGCGCGCTCCACGGTGTACCGGTCGCAGGGCGTCGCCGTCAACCCCGCGCCGAGCCATGCCTCGTACAGGTTCTCGAGCTCGGCCTCAATCGCGGCGATGTCGTCCACCTCCACCGCGCGGTGGCCGGCCTCGTGCAGGATCGCAGTCAACTCCGGGTTACGATAGACCAGCCCCAGCACCGCCCGGCCGGAGACGAGGTACTCATACGTCTTGGAGGGGATGGTCTCCGCCGACACCGGATCGAGGTTCTGGATCACCAGCAACAAGTCGGCGCGCTCGACTTGCCCCCAGGCCTCGCGGCGGGGGAGCTTTTCGATCACCTCCAGCATCTCCGGGTACGGGAAGGCCTCGGCCATGCGTCTGACGGCGCCATCGGTCGCGCCCAGCAGCGTGAGCCTGATGTCGCGTCGGACCTGGTCGTCTCGCGTCGCGAGGTCCCCCAGAGCGCGCAGTAGCGTCTCCGGGGTGCGGCTGCCGGAGAGGGTGCCGGCGTGGAGAAGGTGAAAGCGGTTGTCGTGCGCGCGGTTGCCCACCGCGACCGGAGTGCCGGCGCCGGCGTAGATGGCGCGGCAGGCGGCCGCGCCGTGCGTGCGTGCCGCCGCGCGTTCGGCCGCGGCCTGCGTGAGGTAGACCACGCCGGTGGCGCGGGTGTGGATCAGCCGCTCCAGTCTGTTCACCAGCCAGCATGGAATCGGGCCGCGCCCCAGCCCCTGGTAGGGCAGCGGGTCCTGGATCTCCGCAATCCAGGGCACGCGGCGCCGGCGCGCGATCACCGCGGCGGCGAGGTGCGCGCTCATCGCCCCGCCGGTGGAGTAGATCAGATCCGGCCGTTTCCGGCGGGTCCGCCACAAGCCAACGCACGCCGCCGACGCCCACCACCAGAACGTGCTCTCCAGCCGCGCCGCACACTGCTCGGCCCAGTAGAGGGGGAGGATGGGTAAAGTCAGCAGCGTCTTCGCGATACCATTCCAAGGCCGGCGGAAGATGCGCGCGAGGTGGCGCACCTCGAACCGATAGCCAGAGGCGCTGACCGACGGCACGCGATGCCAGAGGCCTCCCCAACCCCTGGGCCGGGGGCCGCAGATGCTGGTGATCATCTCCACCTCGACCCCGGAGGCGAGGAGGTGGCGCACCCGATCATCAATGTGATAGGAGCAGGCCATCCCCTCCACGTTGGCCCAGTAGCTGATCACCAGCCACTGCTCAGCCACGATCCCGCCCCAACTCCGCCAGCTTGGCATACTTGAAGTAGCTGTGCATTCCCCCCAGTAAGGCCCAGGTCAGTCCCGCCCGTCCGTCCAGGAATCCCCCCTTCGCCACATACCGCCCCGCGAATCCCGTCGCCAGGGAGAGCGAGTGATACCACCGGCCGCGCCTGCCCCGCGCGTGGGCCTGCTGCGCCCACAGCGTGCTGTACTCGTCGAGCTTGGTCAGATACTCCGAGAGCGTGGGATAGCTGTAGTGGTCGAGGTGACCTTTCAGCCGGCCCACCGCGCCGTCCACCTTCAGGCGCTCGTGCACCAGTTCCGGGCCATACTCTGCGCGGCCGCGCGAGAAGAGGCGCAACTGCCAGTCGGGGTAGCATCCGCCGTGCCTGAGCCAGCGGCCCATGAAATGAAACCGTCGCGGCATTTCGTAGGCCAGAGTACCGCCCGTGTCCGGTCTGACCACAACCTGGATCTCGGCTGCCAGTTCCTCGCTCACGCGCTCATCCGCATCCAGACTGAGGATCCAGTCGCCTTCAACCTGCGTGAAGGCCCAGTTCTTCGTCGCGCCGTAGCCCCGCCACTCGCACTCCAGCACCCGCGCGCCTGCGGCCGCCGCCAGCTCGCGCGTGGCGTCCTCGCTCCCGGTATCCACCACCAGCCTCTCGTCGGCCCAGGCGACGCTGTGCAGGCAGGCCGCGATATCCGCGGCCTCGTTCCGGGCGACGATCACTACCGACACGGGCATGTCTCTCGCTTGCTCCGAGGGGGCATTATAGCACCTTCGGGGCGAGGCCACAGCCGCGGTCCAGACGTCGGCACCCGGTCCGGCGCTATGGCCCCTTTCCCGTCACCTCCTCATACCTCCGCACGAAATCCTCGATCACGACCCGGATCGGAGGGCTGATCTCCGACGGGATACTTTCGACCGCGAAGAACACCGCCTCCGTGCCCTCGGCCGGGTCCACCGCGATCTCGCCGGAGAAGTTGCGGCAGAGGTAGACCGCGGTCACGTTGTAGCCCTCGTTGCCGTCAGGGTAGCGGTAGTACAGCTCCGGGCCAGAGTAAACGCCGAACAGCTCCAGCGAGTGGCAGGTCAAGCCGACCTCTTCCCGCGTTTCCCGCGCCGCACACTCTTCCAGCCGTTCTGCTAACTCCAGCGCTCCGCCTGGCAACCCCCAAGTGTGGTTGTCAGTGCGATGGTGGAGGAGGATACGACCTTCGACGTCCAGGACGATCACCGCCGCCCCGCAGAAGATGAGTGGCGTGGTCCCGATCAGCTTGCGCATGTTCGTGATGTAGTTGGTCATGGCGGCACTGTACCACGGTGGGGAGG
>CAZUGW010000088.1:0-10420 GCA_964620055.1 uncultured bacterium | reverse complement strand
TCTGGTGTCTGGATGCGACCCGTTGGGTCGCCCTCTGGTGTCTGGATGCGACCCGCTGGGTTGCCCTCCGGTATCTGGATGCGACCCGTTGGGTCGCCCTGTGGTGTCTGGATGCGACCCGTTGGGTCGCCCTCTGGTGTCTGGATGCGACCCGTTGGGTCGCCCTAGCAACTGAAACGCGTTCGTCCCACGCCCCGCCGCGTACCGCCCATAGGCGGTGTGCCCCTGGCCGAACGGAATTGCGATCACCCCCGGCGCAACACCGTTATAGAGGAACACGGAGGCGCGGGCCTTTCCTGCCGTGGTGGCGAGCTCCACCACCTGCCCGGGGGCGATCTTCAGGGCCGACGCGGTGTCCGGGTGCATCTCGATCCACGAGTCCCACACGATGTGGGTGACCGGGTCCTGGATCTCTTGCAGCCAGCGCTTATTCGCGCTGCGACCGTCGTAGAGTAGCGGCGCGGGATAGGTCCACAGCGTTGGTTCGTGCTCGCGCGGTCCCACCGCGAAGCTCGGGATGTTCGTGCGCGTGGGCGGCGCTTGCCCCGCCGTCTCCGACCAGTCCCCGCCGCGCTGCACCGCCGACTCCCAATCGGCCTGGCTCCAGCGTCCCCGCAGGTAGTCCTGATAGGTGCGCGCGGGCGCCTCCACCCCCGCGGCCCGCGCCAGGTCGAGCAGGATATCGCCGACGGGGCGCGTGCGATAGCGCGTGCCCATGATGGGCTGCATCAAGTTCCTGATCCCGCTCTCGGGCTCGTAGTCCCCCCACGACTCCAGCGGCGTGTTCGCCGGCAGCACCCAGGTCGCGAGTTCCGCGGTCTCGTCGCGATGGGGTGAGATGCTGATCACCGTCGGCACGCGCTGGAGGACCTCGGAGAATCGAAGCGTGGGTGAGAGCGAGTACGCGGGGTTCGCACCGATCACGATCAAGGCCTCGACCTCGCCGCCGAGCGCGGCGACGAAGGACGAGACCTCGGCGTCCGTCGCGGTCTGGCTCAGGGCGTGCGCGCGGCTGAAATCCACGGCCGTGCTGCCCACCGCCGCGTTGAGCAGGTTCGCCGCTACCGCGGTCTCGGTCGCCGCGGGGTAGGCCATCGGCGCGCCGGCTAGTACGACGGGGTGCTTCGCGCGACCCAACTGCTGCGCCAGTCGCCGAATCCGGGCCGGGTCAACGCCGATCCGCGGGCCGACCTGCTCCGGTGAGAACTCCGCGCCGAGGTCGGCGTGAATCGGCCGTTCCTCCGACAGCGCGGAGAGCAAGGCCAGCGCGAGGTCGCGTTCGTCACCGGGGCGCACCAGCAGGTATTCGTCCGCGCTCAAGCCCGTGAGCGAGAGCCGCGGCCCCACGTACACGAACTTGCCCAGGCCCTGCGGCCCCGGCACGCGCGTCTCGGCAAAACGCCGGATGAACTTCACCGGCGAGATCCACGTTTCGAGGAAATCGGCCCCCAGCGAGAGCACGAAGTCACACTGGTCCAGATGGTAGTCCGGGATCTCGGCCCGGCCATAGACGATCCGGTTGGCCTCGCGCAAGGGCTCGTAGCTGAACGGCTCGTAGACGAGATAGCGATCCGAATCGAAGGCCCGCAGCCAGTCGCGTACCAACGCGGCCAAACTGCCGGTCTGGAGATCGGAGATCACCGCGACGCGCCCGCGCTTGACCCCGGCCAGACGCTTTCCGAGATCATCCAGGGCCTGCTTCCACTCCGCGGGGCGGAGCCTGCCCTTCTCGTTACGGCACAAGGGCCGCGTCAGCCGGTCGGGATCGTAGAGGCCCTGGACAAAGGCCTGCCCCCGCGCGCAGGTCTTCCCGGCGCTGATGGGATGGAGCGGATTGCCCTCCACCTTCACCGCATGCCCGTCGCGATTGCGCACCAGGATTCCGCACCCCGCCGGGCACTCGCGGCACGTCGTCGCGAACCACGTCGAGACGCCCGGCACTAGGTTCTCGGGCGGCTGCAGGAACGGGATGAGTTTGGTGAACCGCTGCGCCTCCGCGCCCAAGCTGATCGCGGCTCCCCCCAGCGCTACCTTCAGGAAATCACGACGCTTCATTCGCTCGCCCACATCCGCAGAGAACCCCCGCGTGTGGCAGTGGTTCGCCGTGGCAAAGGGCAACCCCTGTGCGTCCCGGCGGCGTTCTCCTTGACCATGTGGCGATTATGCCATATGCGCCCCCACGTCTGTCAGTTCGCGATGTCCCGTTCGTCCTACAGGAAGCGCCGCGTGAGGAACGAAGCAGAACTCTGTCGCGCAGAGAGGGAAGTGCCGTGGCCTATCTCTGGATGGGAATCATCGCCGGCCTGGCCGCCAGCCCGCACTGCGCGGGGATGTGCGGGGCCTTCCCGCTGCACCTCGCGCGCGCCGCGGGGCGCGGCCGGCCGGCCCTGCGGCACGCGCTCTATCTCGCCGGCAAGCTCTTCACCTACGCCTTCCTGGGGGCCTTGGCGGGACTGCTCGGGCAGCAACTCGTGGCCAGTCGTGCCGTCGCCTCGTCGCAGGAGTATCTCTCCTACGTCACCGGGGCCGCGCTGGTGGTGATCGGCCTGGCCATGCTCGACCTGGTCCCCAAGCCGTCGTTTCCGGGGAGCGACGGCCAGGGCTGGAGCTTCCTCCGGCAGCTTTACGCCCACCTCTTCCAGACCCCTGGCCCGTGGGGGAGCTTCGCGCTCGGCGTGGCCACGGGGTTCCTCCCGTGCCCGATTACCCTCGCTCTGCTCGGCTTGGCCGCGGCCGGACACTCGGTGACGACCGGGATGGCGACGCTCGCCGGCCTGGGCGTCGGCACCGCGCCGGCGTTGCTCGGCGTGGGGCTGACGGGGACGCTGTTCGTGCGGGCACGGCAGGCCGTGCCCCTACGTGGGATTGGGCTGCGGGGCGCGGGGGCAGTGGTGATCGCGCTCGGCGTCATCACCCTGCTGCGGCCGACCGGAGCGCTCTGCCGGGTGCTGCCTACGCTCGATCTGGGACACTCCGGCCCGCCGGCTGAGAAGCGGTAGCGAACGACCGTGACCCGACGGCTCTGCCATCATTGCGGTCTTCCCATGCACTCCTCCCTCCCCGAGGACACGCCGGCCTTCTGTTGTTACGGCTGCTACCTCGCCTGGCGCATAGTAGGTGAGCAGGGTCAGGCCGGCGCGCCCGCCTCTCTCCTCGCCCGCCTCGGCGTGGCCGGGGTGCTGGCCATGAACGTGATGATGATCAGCCTCCTGCTCTACTCCGACGCGCTGGCCGGCCTCGGCGCGCCGGTGGTGCAGGCCTTCCGGTGGGGCCTGCTCGCGCTCTCCACTCCCGTGCTGCTGATTCTGGGCGTGCCCTATCTGTTGGGCGCGCTGCGCGAGGTGCGCCGGGGACTGCCGAGCATAGACTCACTTATCGCCGTCGGTTCGTTCGCGGGCTTCGGGGTCAGCGCCGCGCACGTGATGGCGGGCCGCGGGCACATCTACTTCGACACCGCGACGATGCTGCTGGTGCTCGTTACCCTGGGCAAGCTGCTGGAGGCCTCCGCCAAGGCCGAGGCCGCGCGGAGCCTGCGCGCGCTGCTGGAACTGACGCCGCCCCTGGCGCGCCGCGTGGTTGGCGACGACGAAACGGAGGTGCTAGTCGCGGAGTTGCGCGTAGGAGACGTGGTGCGCGTCCGGCCGGGCGAGCGCGTCCCGGCCGACGGGATGATTCGCGCCGGGTCGTCGAGCGTGCAGGAGGCGATGCTCACCGGCGAGTTCTTGCCGCGCCCCGCGGGGCCGGGCGACCGCGCGCTGGGCGGCAGCGTGAACGGAGAGGGCGAGCTGATCGTGGACGTGACCGCCATCGGCGCGGACAGCGTGGTGGCACAGATCGCGCGTCTGGTCGAGCAGGCCCAGGCCGCACGCGCCCCGGTCGAGCGCCTTGCCGCGCGCGTGGCCACGGTGTTCGTTCCCCTCGTGATCGCCGCTTCCGCGGGCGCGCTGGCCTTCTGGACCTGGCGAGGCGACGCGGCGCGGGGAGGGATGAGCGCGCTCGCCGTGCTGGTGGTAGCCTGCCCGTGCGCACTGGGACTGGCGACCCCGCTTGCCATCACGGTGGCCCTGGCGCGCGCGGCCAAGGAGGCGGTGCTGATCCGCTCCGGCGAGGCGTTGGAGACGTTGGCGCGCGTCACGCACGTTTTTTTCGACAAGACCGGAACGCTGACCAGAGGCGAGCCGGTGCTGCAAGAGATCGTCTCCTGCGACTCATCGCTCACTACCGACGACGCGCTGTCGTGGATCGCCACCCTGGAGTCCTCCAGCGAGCACGTCCTCGCCCGCGCGGTTGTCTTCGCCGCCCGCGCCCAGGCCGTGCCGGTGGGCACGGTGCGCGACTTTCGCGCCCTTCCCGGCCACGGCGCGACGGGCCTGGTGAGTCTGAACGGAACCACGCGCGAGGTCTGGGCCGGCACACATGGATGGCTCAATACTATGGCGTGCGATTGCTCGTCAGTAAGCAGACTCTCCGCTCCCGATCCCAGCACCACGCTGCTCTACCTGGCCTGGGATGGCAAGGCGCGGGCGCGCCTCGCTCTCTCCGATGTCCCGCGCCCGGAGGCGGCCGAGGCGATCCGCGAGTTACAGCGCCTGGGCGTAGCCGTCACCGTGCTCTCCGGCGACCGCCGCGCCGCGGCCGAGCACCTCGCCCGCGCGGTCGGCGCGGCGCAGGTCAGAGCGGAGTGCACACCCGAGGCGAAGCTGGAGATCGTGAGAACTGGAAAGACCCGTGGCCGGGTGGCCGTGGTCGGGGACGGGATCAACGACGCGCCGGCCCTCGCCGAGGCCGATGTGGGCATCGCCATGGGCGGCGGGGCCGATCTGACGCGAGAGGCCGGAGACATCGTGCTGCTCGGCGACGGACTCCGGCGACTGCCCTGGGTCTTCCATCTCGCGCGACGCACCACCGCGACAATCCGCCAGAACCTGGCCTGGGCGTTCGGGTACAACCTCCTGGCGCTGGCGCTGGCCTTCTCCGGGAAGCTCCACCCCCTGCTCGCCGCGCTGGTGATGCTGGGGAGCAGTCTGTTCGTGATTCACAATTCGCTGCGCCTGGCCCGCGTTACATACGTAGGTGCTTCTAGAAAGGCCTCCGAATACCAACAAAATGTGCCACGTGGCACATTGTAGATAATGGCTTGCTCAACCCCGGTCCCGGATGAATCGCTCCACCACCTCCCGCGGGAAGGCGCCCTCCATCGGTCCCTTCACCGTCGCCCCCAGCGCGCCGGAGGCGTTGGCGAGCCGGCCCACCTGTTCCAGCGGAAGCCCCTCCAACAGCCCGACCACCACGCCCGCGTCGAAGCAATCCCCCGCGCCGGTCGGGTCCACCGCCTCCACTGGATAGGAGGGGCTTTCGAGGCGCGCGTCATGGGTGAACAGCGTGCACCCCTCCGCGCCGCGCTTCAGGGCCACCACCTCCGCGCCCCGGTCCAGTAGAGCCCGACAGGCCGCCTCGGGGCCGCTCACGCCGGTGAGCAGTTCCGCCTCCGCGCCGCTGGGAAGCACCACGGAGGCCACGTCGAGCACCGGCTGGCAGATGCGCCGCAACGCCTCCTCACCCCCGAGCAGTTCCGGGCGCAGGTTCGGGTCGAAGCTGATCCGCCCCCCGCTCGCCTTCACCAGCGCGCAGGCGCGATAGCAGGAGTTGCGCATCCGCTCGCTCACGGAAAGGCTGGAGCCGCAGATGTGGAGGAACCCGACTCCCGCGAAATAGTCCGCGGGCGGGTCGGGCATCTGGCCCGCCGCGGCGTGGGCGATATGAAAGATGAACCGCCGGCTGCCGTCCGAAAAGTAGGTGACGAAGGCCACGCCGGTCGCCCGGTCGGGAACGCGCGGGCAGTAGGTCACGTCCAGGCCGTCCGCCATCAGCCGGTCGAGCAGGCAGGTCCCGAAGTCATCGTCCCCCACCGCCCCCACGAACCCGACCTTGTGCCCCAGCCGGGCCGCGGCGTCGGCGAAGTTGGCGGGCGCGCCGCTGGGAAACGGCCCCATGAACTCCGCGGTCCGGTCGAGCGGATCGTCCACGCGCGTTCGCATCACCTCCACCAGCGCTTCGCCCATCGCCACGATCTCGACCGCCATCTCCAACCTCCCCTGCTGGCAGTACACCCTGTTTCCTCGTGGAGGGCCGGCCGACCTTCGCCTCCTCGACTCCTCGACTCCTCGACTCTTCGCCTCCTTGCCGCAAATGTGGCAACTAGTGGGGAATACTTCCTCCGCTGAGTCGTCTCAATGAATGAGGAACGAAACCCGGTGCAAGCGTTGGTGGTGCGCGCCCGGTCGGGCAACCTGGAGGCGTTCGAGGAGATCTACCGGGTTTGCCAGGCGGGGATCTACACCTTCATCCTGAGTCAGGTGCGGGAGCCGGAACTGGCGGCCGACCTGACGCAGCAGACGTTTCTGCGCGCCTGGGAAGCGTTCCCGCGGCTCCGCCAGGCCGGCGCCTTCCGGGGCTGGCTGCATCGGATCGCGGCCAACCTGGTGCGAGATGAGGTGAAGTCCGGCCGGGTGAGGTGGGAGGTGCTGCAGAGCCGGTTGCCAGATGGCGAGTTGCCGGAGCAGGCCGCCTCGGGGCGCGATGGGCCGGAGCACGCGGCGCTACGAAGCGAGCTTCGCCGGCACGTCTGGCGCGCGCTGGACGCGCTCCCCGCGGACCAGCGCGCGGTGGTGGTGATGCACCACCTCGAGGGGATGTCGGTGACGGAGGTCGCCGCGGCGATGCGGGTGAAGCCGGGCACGGTGATGTCCCGTCTTGCCCGCGCGCGAGAAGCCTTGCGACAGAGGTTGAGCCGATATGTGGAAGCGGAAGCCCATGAGATGTGATGAAGTCAGGCCTCAGCTTGCCGACTACGCGGTCGGCGGCCTGGGCCGCCGCCGGCGCGCCGAACTCACCGCCCACGTGGAGACATGTGCGGAATGCCGGGCCGAACTGGCCGCCCTCGCGCGCACCGGCGAGTTGCTCTCCGGCCTGGAGTTGGAGTCCGCCCCCGCCCATGCCTGGGACTCGATCCGCTACCGGATCGAGGAGAGGTCGCGCCCGACGCCACGGCGCGCCTGGGAGCGCGGCCTGATTGTGGCCGGTCTGGCGTTGGCGGTGCTGGTAGTGGCGGCGGTAACGTTTCTGCCCGGCCTGAAGCCGGAACCGGAGACCGTGGTGGCGGTGCAGATGGACGCGGAGATGCAGGCCGACCTGGAACAGCACTTCGCCGCGGTCTGGTCGGCCCCTTTGGCCGACGCGGCGGAGGTGGGACTGCGCCTGGACTCCGTGGAGGGTGACTCGTGAGCCGGGTGCGCGTCGCGGCTATCCTGCTGATTGCCGGCCTCGTCTGGGTCGGTCCGTCGGTCTGGGCCACCCATTGGCAAGGGGACGTCCCGAGCCGCGGCGGGCGGAGGGGGGAGGGTGTGCGCGCTCGGGGTCCGGCCACGCATCAGGGTGGGCGCGTTGGAGGTGCGTTCGTAGTAGCGCCCGCGCAGCAGGACGGCACGTCCGCCTGGGACCTGGTATGGAAAAGCGAGACCGCCGCAAAGCGCATCTCAGTGCGCGGGCGCGTGCGCATCACGACCGACACGGGCCCGGAGGCCGAGCCCGCCGCGGCCGAGGTGTGGGCGGCCGGCGGCAAGCTCCGCCTAGACTACAAATCTGGCCCGCGGCGGTGGTCCTTGCTAGACGACGGTCGCAATCTCCTCCAATTGCGCCCCAAGGGGCGGCGCGCCCTGGTGCTCCCGAGGCCCGCGCTGGTTACCGACAAGACGTTGGCCGAGCGCAACTACGTCGCCCGGCTGACCGGTTCCGGGCAGGTGGCAGGCCGCGTCACCCAGGTCGTCGAGATCGCACCCAGGTCCGGTGGGCCGCCGGCCTGGCGACTCTGGCTCGATGGGGCCACCGCGTTCGCGCTGAAGCGAGAGCGGTACACTCCAGAAGGACAGGTCTCCACCTCCACCGAGTACTTCTCCGTGCAGTTCGGGGCGCAGGTTCCGCCCGCGACCTTCTCCCTCCCGAACGGCTGGACGAAGGTGGAGTCGAACCGATACGGCGCTCGCAAGAACCTGGAGGCTTTGACAGCGGAAGTCGGATTCGCGGTCCAGCCCCCGCGGTACCTGCCGCCCGGCTACGTGTTCCAGGGCGGCTGCTCGCGACGCCAGGGCGACCGACGCGGCGAATCCCTGCCCCCCGCGGTCGAGCTGCGCTACACCGACGGCCTCCGCCTCCTCTCGGTGTTCGCGCGGGAGGCGAAGGGCGAGGAGGCGCGGCCCCATCGGGAGCAACCGCAGCGCGGACGCGAGAAGCGGCTGGGTCGGCGCGGGGCCGGGAGTATCACGCTCCTCGACCGAGGTGGAGAGAAGGCGGTCCGCTATCTCGGGAGCAGCCTGGCGGTGGTGGTGGTCGGCGAGCTCGCGGAGGCTGAGTTGATCCGCGTCGCCAAGAGTGTGGGGCAGAATCACGACACTCGTCCCGCGGGTCGCGGGAGGTGAGTTGCGCGGTCGTCCGAAGCTGAACCGAAGTAAGAGCAGGCGATGAGTGAGCCGGGCGCAGAGAGCGATGCGCCCACAAAGGAGGCCGTGTTATGAGTCGCATCGCGAGTCGCGTAGGGTTGGCCGTCGTCGTGGCAACGGCGCTGTCTGTGTCGGCTGCGTTCGCCCAGGGGGGCGGGCACTCGGGCGTCCCCCCGCGCGCTGAGCGCGGGCAGGGCGGGCCGCGCGCGGAAGAGGGCGCGAAGGCGTATGCCGCGCTGGAGAAGCTGGGCCTCACCGCCAAGGAGCGAGCGGCGGTCAAAGACGCGATGGAGGAGAGGCGGGCCGCTCACCAGGAACTGCGACGCGAGCTTGGGAAGCTGCAAGAGGCGGTGGCCGATCCGAAGGCCACTGACCAGTCGCTGCAGCGCGCGATGAGCTCCTATCGCACGGCCATGGAGCGCGCCCGACAGAAGACGCAGGCGGCGGATCGCGACCTGGCCGGGAAGCTCTCCGTCAAGAGCCAGGCGAAGTGCCTCGCCCTCGGTCTGCTGGATAACGGCCTCGGGCGCGGCGGCGGGATGGGGAGGCGGGGCGGCGGCGGCGGCCGCGGGGGTGGAGGCCGGGGCGGCGGAGGCCGCGGAGGCGTCCCACCAAGACCGAGTCGGGGATGACTCGCGCCGACAGGGGCAGGCCGAGAGGCTTGCCCCTGTCGCGCAAGGGGTCTCAGGCGACGAGTTGAACCCATAGCGTGGTAACAGGTCATGAGTGATACCCCCACGCGACCGCTCGTCCTCGGAATCCTGGGCAGCCCGCGCGCCAACAGCAACACGGGCGTGCTGCTGGCGCGCGTCCTGGCCGGGGCGGAGGCGGCCGGGGCGGAGACCCGCCTGGTATCCCTGCGCGACCTGACGTTCCGCTCTTGCCGCCACTGCGGGGGCTGCGAGCGAACCGGCCGGTGCGTGGTGCTGGACGACATGCTCACGCTCTACCAAGAGATCCGCGCGGCCCGCCACCTCCTCCTCGCCTCCCCAATTCAGTTCTCCGGCGTCTCCGCGGAGATGAAGGCGATGATTGACCGCGCCCAGGCGCTGTGGATGGCGAAGTACCGCCTCCACCAGCCCGTGACCGAGATGACCGGCCCGCGCCGCGGGCTGTTCATCGCCACCTGCGGCGGGGCGGACACGCGCCTCTTCGGGTACGCCGCGCACCCCATCAGGGCGTTCTTCGTCACCGCGGGGTTCGACTACTGGGGCGAGCTGTTCGAGGCGAACACCGACGCGCCGCCGCCCGTGGCCGCGCGCAGGGAGGTGCTGGCGCGAGCCGAGGCGATGGGGAGAGAGTTGGTCAGCAGCCACTGAGAGGAGACAGACGATGCGGATTCTTGCCCTACAAGCATCACCGAACGAGGACGGACTCACCGCGAGCATGGCGAAGGCGGCCCTGCAGGGTGCGCAGGCGGCGGGCGCGGAGGTGGATCTGATTCACCTCTGTCAGATGAATCTCGGGACCTGCCAGGCCTGCGGGCAGGGCTGGGGGCAGTGCCGCCAAGAAGGCACGTGCGTGATCGAGGACGACCTCGCGACGATCGTGAACAACATCGCCGGGGCCGACGGGATCGTGCTCAGCACGCCGGTGTACTTCGGGGACGTGGCGGAGGTGCTCAAGAGCGCCTTCGACCGCCTCCGGCGGTGCCAGTTCGCCGGACCCGAGGAGCGCCGGTTGGAGGGAAAGTGGATTCTGGGGGTCGCCGCCGCGGGCGGGAGTGGAGGCGGGGGACCGACCTGCCTGGTGGCGATGGAGCGCTACTACGCGCACATGGGGATGCGGGCCTTCGATCAGATGATCGTGACGCGGCGCAGCCGCGCGTATATGCTCTCCGCTGCGCGGGAGGCCGGCGGGGCCCTGGTGCGGCATGTAGAGGAGCAGTGCAAGGGGAACTGAACCCGGACTCCGAGATCATCCTC